>JBGARM010000517.1:0-2278 GCA_044230215.1 Thermoanaerobaculia bacterium
AGTATCGGGTGGGGTGGGTAGGGTGGGTGGGGATCGAGGCCCCGCCGGGAGCGTCGGCCATGCCTCGAGGATACTCCGCCGCGCAAGTGCCCCCCAGCCGCGCTCGCCGCATGGCGCAATGCGGTCCGGCCGCCAGCGAGGCGGCGCGGTTGGGCCGGTATTCGATAGATTGCGAGCTGTGCGAAACCGCCTCCACCGCTCGGCCCTGTCGGCCCTGATACTCCCCGTCCTCTTCCTCGCCTGCGGCGCAGGTCCGGAGGAGATTCCCTACACCGGTCCGCGGGGACCGGAAGAGTTCCATGCCTGTGAGCTGTTTCCGGCGTCGGAAGCGAGGGCCGAGCTGCCCGGCTACGAGATCGGCCAGCTCAGCGGACCGCTCGACGCGAGCTCGGGAACGAAATTCGCGCGCTGCGCCTATGGTCATGGTCCGGCGGCGACTCTGGACGTCGCGCTCGAAATTCGCCGCCACGAAAGCCCGGCGGCCCTGCGACGAATCCTCGAAGCCGGGCTGCCGCTGCTGCGGCGAATGTCCGCCGGCGACCTGGCCGCGGTCGCCAGTGTGGGCGACGTTGCCTGGTGGGCGGGCGGTGCCGTGCAGATGCTCAAGGTCGGCTGGCGCGATCTCGAGCTGACCGTGACCGTGCAACCGAGCGGCGAGCCGGGGTTTCCTCGCGCCGCCGCAGAACGGATCGCAAAACGCGCCGTCTATCGGCTTGCCGGAGAGCCGGTTCCGGGAGAGCTCCTCGTCGCCCCCGGTATCGTGACTTTTGGCGCGGCCACCGAACCGCCGATAGCGCAGCCCTAGCCCGCATTTCTCACCCACTTCCCCTGCGGCGGGAGGAGTATCCTGAGCAGGTGAAGGTCCGATCGCCTGCCGTTGCGGGCCGTTTCTATCCGGCGGATGCCCGCCGGCTCGAGGCCGAGGTCCGCGGCCACCTCGCCGCGGCCGCGCCGCCCCGAGGCGGGCGCCCGAAGGGGCTGATCGCGCCGCACGCCGGCTACGTCTACTCGGGTCCGGTGGCCGGCAGCGCCTTCCGCCAGCTCGAGCCGTGGCGCGATGCGATCGACCGCGTGATCCTCCTGGGGCCGTCGCATTTCGTGCCGTTCGAAGGCCTCGCGCTGCCGTCGGTTCGGGCGTTCGCGACGCCACTGGGGGAGGTCGGCGTGGCGGACGACGCGGCAACTCGCCTGGCCGGGCTGCCGCAGGCCTTCGTCTCCGACGTGCCCCATGGCCGCGAGCACGCGCTCGAAGTCGAGCTGCCATTTCTCCAGGTTGCGCTCGACCGTTTCGAGCTCGTGCCGCTCGTCGTCGGCGAGGCCTCACCGGCAGAGGTCGTGGAGGTACTCGATCGCCTGTGGGGCGGCGACGAGACGCTGATCGTCGTCTCGACCGATCTCTCGCACTATCGCGACTATGCGACCGCCGCCGTGCTCGACCGGGCGACCGCCGACGCCATCGTCGCCCTCGATGTGGAGGGCATCGCCGTCGAGGATGCCTGCGGCAGGAATCCGTTGCGCGGTCTGCTGCTCGCTGCGCGCCGGCGCGGACTGGTGGTCGCCGAGCTCGATCTGCGCAGCTCCGGCGACACCGCCGGCGGCCGCGGGCAGGTCGTCGGTTACGGAGCGTTCGCCCTTGCTTGAAGCCGACCTCCAGCACGACTGGCACTGCGTCCTGGCGACGATCGCCCGGCAGGCGGTGGTGGCGGCGGCGCATCGTGAAGACTACGCCCCGCCACCAGCGTGGCTCGCCGGCCGCCTCGCCGAACCGGGCGCGAGCTTCGTCACCCTGCGCGCCGCCGGCGAGCTGCGCGGCTGTATCGGCTCGCTCACGGCGCGGCGCCCCCTCGGGCTCGACGTCGCGGCCAACGGCCGCGCCGCGGCGCTCGACGACCGGCGTTTTCCGCCGCTCGGTTCGCAGGAGCTGGCGCAGCTCGCGATCGAGATCTCTCTCCTGACGCCGCCCGAGGCGCTGCCGGTCCGTTCACGCCGCGAGCTCCTCGCCGCGTTGAGACCCGGCGTCGACGGCCTGGTGCTCGAGGAAGACGGGCACCGCGCGACCTTTCTGCCGGCGGTCTGGGAGCAGCTGCCCGACCCCGAGGCGTTCGTCGGTCAGCTCGAGCGCAAGGCGGGGCTCAGGGCCGGCAGCTGGTCGCCGGCGCGCCCGGCGCGCGCCCCGGCGCGCGCGGGGGTGGGCGCCCCCGGGGGGGCCCCCCCCCCCGCCCCCCCACCCACCCCCCACCCCCCCCCCCCCCACCCGGGCCCCAACCACCCCGCCTGG
>JBGARM010000518.1:0-2275 GCA_044230215.1 Thermoanaerobaculia bacterium
ATGCTCCGGCCACAGAACCGGCCGAGATCGACTAGACTCCGCCCAGTATGACCGGGCGAGCGGGCGACTTGCGGGGTGACCTGCGGGAGAGATCGATTTTCGATCTCCTGCAGGAGCTCCACTTCGATCGCGCCACCGGCGTGCTGGAAGTGGCGGGCGAGGAGCACAAGCGCCGCCTTTTCCTGCGCGGCGGCAGCCTCTACCTGGCGGGGACCCATCCGCTCGCGCGGCGGCTCGGCGAGCTCGTGCGGGCGCTCTCCGATCCGTCGCAGTCCGCCGACGCCACCGCGGCCCGCAAGCGCTGCATCGAGCTCGTGGAGCGCATGGCGCGGGTGATCGGCGAGTGGAAGACCGGGCACTACCGCTTCCTCGACGATCCGGCGGCCCGGGCCGTGGATCTCGTCGGCCCCTTGCCGACCCGCCGTCTGCTCATGGTCGGCGCCACGGTCGGCGGCAAGCCGGCCGACCTCGCGGCCCGGCTGGGTGGAGAGAAGGCACAGCTGGTCGCGGTGCCCGAGGGCGACGCGCCCGAAGACGCCAACGATCTGCTCGGACTCGGGCCGGAGGAGCACTTCCTGCTCGAGCGCCTGCGCCAGCCGATGACGCTGTCGGCGATCGTCGCCGAGAGCCCATTCGACCGCGAGACGACGGTGCAGCGCCTGGTGCAGTTGCTGGCGGCGAAGATGATCCGGCTGCCCGAGCGCGGCGATCCGGCGGTTCCGGGCGCTCCCCTGCAGGACGCGGCGCTCCTGCACAGCCTGTCGAACCGCTTCGCCCGCAATCTGAAGGAGGAGCCGCTGGCGCTTTCGCCGGAGGAATTCCGGACGCGGGTGGCGGAGCTCTTCGCCGGCCTGGGGGCGATGAATCACTACGAGCTGCTCGGTCTCGATCCTTCGGCGGCGGTCGAGATCGTGCAGTCCAAGTACGAGCTGCTGGCGCGTCAGGTCCACCCGGCGAACGAGGCCGCCTACGGCCTGACCGGCCTCAAGCCGATGCTGGAGCTGCTGTTCGAGCGCGCCACGCAGGCCTATCTCGTGCTCTCCGATCCCGAGCGCCGCCGCAAGTACAATCTCAGCCAGGCGATCGAGCTGACGGCGGCGCAGGTCACCGGCGCCGAGCGCGATGTCGAGTCGCAGGAGCTGGCGAGACAGTATTTCGACCAGGCGCAGGCGCTGGTCGCGCGGGGCGATTTCCACTACGCGATCGAGCTCCTGCAGCTGGCGGCGAAGCTCGACCGCCGGTCGGAATACCTCCTCGCCCTGGCCCGCGTCGAGATCAAGAACCCGAAGTGGCTGCAACGGGGTATCGACAGCTGCCGGGCCGCGCTCGAGGTCGATCCCCAGAATGCCGAGGCGCGCTACCTGCTGGGCGAGATCTACGAACAGGAGGGGGATCTCGACCGGGCACGGGCGCAGTACACCGCCGCCACGCGCGCCGATCCGGGCCACCTCCAGGCGGGCGCCAAGCTGCGCAACCTGGCCGCGACGAAGGCGGCGAAGTCCGAGTCCGAGAGCGGTCTCTTCGGCCGTATCTTCCGCCGTCGCGACAGTTAGTCGCCGGTCTGCCGGAGGTGCTATCTTCGAGCCGGTCGAAGAGCCCGGCGCGGTCGCTCCACGTTCGCGTGGAGAGGAAAGTCCGGACTCCAACGGGTGGCATGCTCGCCAACGGCGAGGCGCAGTGATGCGACGGAAAGTGCAACAGAAAACAGACCGCCCCGCCTTCGGGCGAGGTAAGGGTGAAACGGTGCGGTAAGAGCGCACCGCCCGGCCGGCGACGGTCCGGGGCACGGCAAACCCCATGCGGAGCAAGACCAAATAGGGGGATGGCAGCGCGGGCCGCCCGTCCCGCCCGTTCCGGTTCGCCGGGACGACTTCCCCGGGTAGGTCGCTCGAGGCCGGCGGCAACGCCGGTCCCAGAGGAATGACCGTGACCGGTGGCCGCGAGGCCGCCGGCACAGAACTCGGCTTATCGGGCTCTTCGACCCTTTGATCGCCCCCGTCCCCATGCTCCCGGAACTTCCGCCTTCCGTTCGTCCCGGAGACCGCGTCGGCGTCGCGGCGCTCTCCGACGGTCCGGTGGACGCTGCGGCCAGCCTGCCGCGAAACGTGCCTCCGTGCATGTTCGTAAACGATGCGCCGCACGAGGAGGGGCACCTGCGAGGGCGTTTCGCCATGGCCCACGAGCTCTGCCACCTCCTCCTGGACAGGAGCCGCACAGGCCACAACACGTGGGTCTGTCAGACGGCGGCGCGCGACCGGGAGCGAGCGATCACCCT
>JBGARM010000519.1:0-2260 GCA_044230215.1 Thermoanaerobaculia bacterium
GTGTCGCCGAGTCCATGTGCCGCAGGCCTTTCTGTGTGCGAGTGAAGAGCGCCGTGGTCCGGCCGGCGCCATCGGATGCGGCCGGTTGGCCCGACTTCGTCCCAGGGCTCCCCGTCCACCGCCGGGCCTTCCTGCCGCCCGTGAGGGGAGAGTCTACTAGCCGTGCCGCCGCCACGGCAAACGCGCCTGCGGCGCCAGGAGCGGTCGCCGCAGTGGTCGGACTGCACAGTCCGCAGGGCAGAGATCCCCTATCCTGCGCCGCTGGATCTGGACGCCCGGCGAACGAGTCCCGTACGAGTGCAGGAGGGAGGACCGAATTGAGAGCGAAGAGAACCCTGGGGACGGCCCTGTCGGTGGGAGCGGCCGTCGTCTGCCTCCTGGCGGCGGCGCCGGCCGAAGCCGTCCGCATCCTGCAAACGGCGGTCTCCCCGAACGGGCGCTGGCAGATCGAGCTCGCGGACTACGCGCAGGCGACGAAGTTCGAGCTCTGGGCCACCCCCGCCGCCGGCGGCGAGCGTCGGAAGATCGGCGGCGTCGTTCCGTTCGACAACGACGTTTCGGAGTTTCTGATCTCGGCGGACTCGAGCCGTGTCGCCTACCGCCAGGGGCGCACCGCGACCGGCGACTGGCTGCTCTACTCGACGCCGATCTCGGGCCAGGCGGCGATCCGGATCTGCCAGCCGATGACGCTCGGCGGCGGCGTCGAGCACGGCATTTCGCTCGCCCTGGACGGCAACGTGGTGCGCTATCTCGCCGACCCCTGGCTCGACGAGCAGTACTTCTGGTTCCTGGTGCCGTTCGTCGGCGGGGCGATCGTCGGCGATCTCTTCCGCGACGGCTTCGAGAGCGGCGGGGCGGAGGCGTGGCAGTGAGGTGCTGGTGCGGCTGGGAGGAGTCGAACCCCCGACCTTGAGCTTAGGATGCTCCTGCTCTATCCAACTGAGCTACAGCCGCAACAGGCGCATTATAGCCGCCGGAAACCTGCCTTCCCGCAACCAGCGCCGAACCTCGAAGGTCAATACTGGATCAGCGATTCGACCGCGTACCCCTCGAGACCGGCGCGGCCGGGGAGAAAGGTGAGCTCGATGATGAAGCCGAAACCGGCGACCTTGCCGCCCAGACTCTCGATGAGCTTCGCCGTGGCGCGGGCGGTGCCGCCGGTGGCGATGACGTCGTCGACGATCAGCACGCGCTCGCCCTCGCCGATCGCGTCCGCATGGATCTCCAGCCGGTCGGTGCCGTACTCGAGCTCGTAGGACTGCGAGAAGGTCTTCGCCGGAAGCTTGCCGGGCTTCCTCACCGGGACGAAACCGGCGTTGAGGCTGTAGGCCAGGGAAGGCGCGAACATGAAGCCGCGCGATTCGATGCCCACGACCTTGTCGATCGGCGGATGCGTGGAGAACATCCAGGCGAACCGGTCGACGGTCATGCGCAGGGCGAGCGGGTCCTTGAGCAGCGTCGTGATGTCGAAGAAGTTGATCCCGGGCTTGGGGAAATCCGGGACTTCGCGAATGTAGCTCTTGAGGTCTTCCACCGGTTCAATCCTCCACTGCGAAATCGGTTCGGGGGACTCTGTCCACGTCATCCAGCACGAAAGCGTCCAGGCGCTCCACCTGCGCCTCCGACGGGCCCATCCGCAACCCGGCGGCGAACGACAGGAGAGCGGCATCCGTGCCGGTGGCCTCGGCCTGAAGCGAACCGTCGGCGTCGTTGCGCACCCAGCCGACGACGCCGCATTCGCGCGCCAGGCGCACCGCGTAGGCGCGAAAACCGACGCCCTGAACCCGTCCGGTGACGCGATAGCTCATGCGCTTCATTCGCCCCGCTCCTCCGGATCGCGCCAGCCGAAACGACCGACCAGCGGCACGAATGCGACCGGCTCGAGCTCGCGCCGCCGCAGGCCCCGGGCGAGGCGCTCGTAGAGCACCAGCTGCTGGCCGCCGCGACCGCCCTCGGGCACGAGGAGCTTGCCCTTCGGCGCCAGCTGGTCGAGCAGCGGCTTGGGAACGGTCGGCGCGCCGGCAGTGACCAGAATGCGGTCGAACGGCGCCACCTCGCTCCAGCCGACCGTGCCGTCGAACGCCTGGATCTTCACGTTGAGGATCTCGAGCTGGCGCATCCGGCGGATCGCCTGATGGGCGAGCTCGGGAATGCGCTCGAGGCTGTAGACCCAGCGTGCCAGGCGGGCGAGAATCGCCGTCTGGTAGCCGGTGCCGGTGCCGATCTCGAGCACCTTGTGGGACGGATCGACCTCCAGCAG
>JBGARM010000051.1:0-12172 GCA_044230215.1 Thermoanaerobaculia bacterium
ACGGCCAGTTCTCCGGCAACACACGGTCGAGGAAGAGCATCACTTCGTCGTCCCAGTAGACCAGCGCCCAGCGCTCGGCGGGAAACAGCGCCGCGTTGGGCGTCTGATTGGCGACGACGACCGGCGTGCCGGTGGCCGGATCGGCGGCGTAGACCGGCCGCGGGCGGTCCTCGTAGCGCACCAGCGCTCCCGCTGCTCCACGGCGGCGCAGGAACGCCCGCCAGCTTTCGGCGCCGCTCCGGGCGGCCTCGATCTCGCGCAGCAGCGCCGGCTCGAGCTCCATGCGACCGTCGAGGAAGACCTGACGCGGCGGATAGAGCCGCCAGAGCAGGTAGCCGCCGTGCGCGAGCTCGTTGTAGAGCGGACCGACGCCGGGATGACGCTCGAGCCAGTCTGCAGCCGCCACCGGAAAGCGGCCCGGAGCGATGCCGTGTGAAAGCTCGAAGCGGCCCTGCCGTGGCGCGAGCGGCCCGCGCGCGGGCGGGGGAATGCACCAGGCGGCGAGCAGCAGGCAGGCGCAGCTCGCCACGGTGGCGCGCGCGGCCGACTCTGTCCGCTGCCTGGTTGCAGCGCCAGCCTGGTCTGGCGACCGGCGAAGGGCGAGCGTCTCGGCGGCCAGAAAGGTGCCGGCGACGAAGAAAAGCGCCTGGTGGCGGACGGCGGTGAGGGCCAGCGCGGCGAGTCCGGCGGCCACGACGGCGGTGGGCAGGTGGGCGCGGCGGGTGCGCGCGGCCGTTTCCGCCACCAGCGCAGTGAGCGCCGCGAAGCCGGCGAACAGCATGGCGAAGATGCCCGGTTGCGGCGCTCGCCAGACGGGCAGCCACTCCGGATTGACTGCTGCGAGATCGGCCAGCGCGCCGGTGATGCCGGCCGGCACCGAGAACACCCGCAGACCGTAGGGATTCAGCAGCATCACGCCGGCGAGGCCTGCCGGCGTCGCCAGGGCCCGACGCCATCGTCCCGCGCCGCCGCCCGGCGTGCCGTCGTGCAACGGCTGCAGGGCGGCACCCAGCAGGTAGCCGGCGGCGACGACCGGCGCCAGCAGGGCGAGCCCATGGAGATTCGTCCAGAGGACGGTCAGGGCCGCGAGGCCGAAGAGGAGGCGGCGGCGACGGGCGACGTCGCCTTCGTTCACCAGGCGACGCAGCAGCGTGAGCTCGGTCGCCAGCGCCAGGAAGGTGAAGAGCTCCGGTCGTATCAGGAACCGGGGCCGGGCGCCGAGCAGCGCCAGCGCCGCGAGCGCGACCGCAGCGGCAACCCCGCCGCCGGTCTGCCGCACGGCGGCGTAGAGCACGCCGGCGAGCGTCAGCACCAGAACGGCGCGCAGCAGGATCAGCGCGTCGAGCCCGCCCAGCCGCTCGACGGCGTGGACCAGCAGCTGGAACAGCCATTCGTGGTCCACCCAGGCGAGTCCGCCGCCGACGCCGAAGCGAAACGGATCGTGGCGCGGCAGCGCGAAGCTCTCGACCATGAAGCGACCGCTTGCCAGGTGCCAGAACAGGTCGGTCGCGCGGAGGCTGAAGAGGCTGGCCGCCACCGCCAGCAGGCCAAGGGCGAGGATCGCGACGCGCTCGACGCCCCGCGCGGGGTCACCCGCCCTCTCGGGCGCCTGCCGGGGTAGCTCCGGAACCTGCGGTGGCTGGGGCACGCGGGAGCATCTTACGCGGCCGGCTGGCGCGGCGTCGTCGCCCGCCGGGGGAAGCCTCCCTCTCCCGGCCGGGTGGGGTGCCAACCGCTTCGGGGATCTCGAGCCTGCAGGTGGCTAGCCGGTCGCCGTACACCGGGCCGGTGAGCGTTGACCGGGATCCGGAACGGAGGTAAGATCCAAGCTTCCTTTTCGAGTAGTACGACGTGGTCCAGTCAACGAACGGAGTGCACATGCGTCGAAGCAACCATCGCGCGGCGAAGTTGATCTTTCTGACTCTGCTTTGGGCCTCCTGGGCTCGCATCGGCCATGCGCAGAGTCCTTACTGCCGGAGTGGCCTGAATGTTGCCATTCCGGACACGGCGACCAGTCAGACGCCCGGCACGCCGGCGACGGACACCCAGACCATCGCCGACACCCAGGTCCTCACAGATGCCAACCTGTCGCTCCATATTACCCATACCTGGGTCGGCGACCTCGTCGTGAACCTGAACAAGATCTCCGGCCCCGGCTCTCCGCTGACCGTCAGCATCATCACTCGCCCCGGCTGCAACAACGTAGGCGAGCCGGCGAACGGCGGCAACGCGGCGTGCGGATTCGGCTGCTCCGGCGACAACATCCTCGCGACCTTCGACGATGCCGGGTCGGACGGCGACCTTGCGGCCAGCTGCACTGCGGGTCTGAACGCTGGGCCGTACCTTCCGCGCGTAGGGACCCTCTCCGCGCTCAACGGTATCGCTCTCAACGGAGACTGGCAGATCAGCGTGACCGACTGGGGGGCAGGCGATACCGGGACCATCCTTGAATGGTGCATCCTCACGACGCCGTTGCCGGTCGAGCTCACGGGGTTCGAGGTCGACTGACGTCGCAGGTACCCGGCATCCGTTTCTGGAAACCCAAGCCGTAGCCCGTTGCCGGGTTGCGGCTTTTCCTTTTTCGAGGTCCGATGGACTACGACGTCGCGATCGTCGGTGGAGGGCCTGGAGGGTCGACCACCGGTGCGCTGCTGCGCAAGTACGACCCGGCGCTCAAGGTGCTGATCCTGGAGCGCGAGCGCTTTCCGCGCGAGCACGTCGGGGAGAGCCAGCTGCCGCCGATCGGCCGCGTTCTCTCCGAGATGGGGGTCTGGGAGAAGGTCGAAGCGGCCGGGTTTCCGATCAAGCTCGGCGCCACCTTCACTTGGGGGACGACGACCGAGCCCTGGGTCTTCGGTTTCATCCCGGTGGAGGAGGTCGGCGTCGAGGGGCGGCCCGGGGCTTACGCCGGCTGGCGCGAACGGGTCGCCTTCCAGGTGGACCGGGCGCGCTACGACGAGCTGCTGCTCGACCACGCGGCGGATCTGGGCTGCGAAGTCCGCCAGGAGGCCCGCGTCACCGAGGTGCTGGCCGAGGGCGACACGATCCGGGGCCTGCGGCTCGCTTCGGGCGAAACGATCACCGCGCGCCGTTACGTCGACGCCAGCGGCAACGCCGCGGTGCTGCGCCGCGCCATGGGCGTGGCCGTGGATGCGCCGACGCTGCTGCGCAATGTCGCCTTCTGGGACTACTGGGAGGCGCCCGGCCTGAACGCACCGATTCTGGAGCGCGGCGCGACACGGGTGCTGGTCCGCAGCGTGCCGTTCGGCTGGCTCTGGTACATCGCCCTCTCCGAAGACCGAACCAGCGTCGGGCTGGTCTGCCCGGCGGCCTATGCGAAGTCGGCGGGCCGACGCCCTGAGGCGCTCTACGCCGAGGCCCTGGCGCTCGAGCCGTCGCTCTCCGGCCTGCTCTCGCGGGCGACCAGCCGGCAGCGGCTGGATACGACCACCGACTGGTCGTTCGTCGCCGAGCGCACCTTCGGTGACAACTGGTTTCTCTGCGGCGAGGCGCTCGGCTTCGCGGATCCGATTCTGGCCGCCGGCATGACGCTCACCCAGACCTGCGCCCGCCACTGCGCCTACACGCTCCTCGAGCTCGACCGGGGGCGGCACGATCCGGCCTGGCTCTGCGCGCAGTACGACGGCACCCAGCGCCGGCGCGTGCTGCAGCACATCCGCTTCGCCGAATACTGGTACTCCGCGAACGGCTGCTTCAACGACCTCCAGGAATACTGCGCAGAGATTGCTTCGCACGCCGGGCTCAAGCTGAACCCCACCGACGCCTTCCGCTGGCTGAGCACGGGTGGCCTCGACGACGAGCTCGGGCAGGTGGCGATCGGTGGCCTTGACCTCGCCGGAGTCAAGCAGGTGCAGTGGCGCCTGCACTCCGGAAAGGAGAACGTCACCTACGCCATCGACGGCAAGAATCGGTTCACCCTCGACCTCGACGGCGCCGAATCGGCCACCGTGGCCCAACTCGCCGACGGCGAGATCCGCGCCATTCCCGCCTACACCCGCGACGGCCACGTGCTGGCGCTGGCCGGTGGCTTCGGGTTGGTCTTCGCGGCGCTGCTGGAGTCACCGCGCGCCGATCGGCTGGTGCAGCACATCCAGACGGCATTTCAGGCGCGCGGCATTCCGGCAGCAGAGCGGCCGCTCGTCTTCGCGCAGGTGATCCAGTGCCTGGAGTTGATGGCCAACCAGGGGTGGGTTCGCTGCCGGGTGAAGGAGAAGGAGCCGAAACTGGAGTTGAAGACGCCGCGCGAGGGCAGACTCATCTACAGCGACAAGCCGCCCCGGAGCGGCTGAGGCGGCGAACTGCTGGCCGATCCGCAAGTCTCGAGCATGCAGTAGATCGCCGATCACCTGGCACCTGGCTGCCGGCAATGTCGAATGGCGCCGAGGTCCGCGACGCCCGGGTCCTGCGCTGCACCGGAGGCGCCCCGGGACAGCCCTCGGGGCGACCGCCACTTCTGCCGTGGTAGCTTCCCGGCCATGTCCGGATGGGTGGGGTTCGCGCTCGCGGTCGCCGTCACTCTGCAGGGTTCAGCGCAGCTGGCGGCGCCGGCGACGGTGATCACGAACGTCCACATCGTCGGCCCCGCGGGCGCGGCGCCGGGTCAGTCGATCGTCATCGCCGGCAGCCGGATCACCGGCATCGGCACTCCGCCGCCGGACGGCGCGCGCGTGGTGGACGGGCAGGGCGCGTTCGTCGTTCCCGGCCTGTGGGACATGCATGTGCATCTCGCAGGCTATCCCGGCGCCCTGCCGCTGCTCGTGGCTTACGGCGTCACCGGCGCGCGCGACATGGGGAGCGCTTCGCCGCTGGAGACGCAGGAGATGCGCGCCTGGCAGAAGGAGATAGCCGCCGGTACGCGGGTCGGTCCGCGCCTGGTGCTGGCAGGACCGACACTCGACGGCCGCCGCCCCTACCAGAGTGACGGGCGGCTGTACGCGACGACGGCGGACGAAGGTCGCGCGGCGGTCGCCACGGTGAACGCGCGCGGCGGCGACTTCGTCAAGGTGCACGACTGGGTCGGGCCCGAGGCCTACGCGGCGATCGTCGCGGCGGCGCACGCCAGCGGCCTCGAGGTCGTCGGCCACACACCGGCAGCGATTTCGGCGCGCGACGCGATCGCCGCTGGGCAGCGCTCGATCGAGCACCTCGGCAGCAGCCTGGGCGGGTTCCTGCTCGAGGCGTCGAGCCGCGAGGCAGAGCTGCGGCGCGAGCTGTTGCAGAAGATGGACGAAACGCGGGCGGCGGGCAGCGAGGCGGAGTTCTGGAAGTGGGCGCTCGGTCCCGTCCACCAGCAGGCCCTGGTCGACGCCTGGAATCCGGCGAGAGCGGCCGAGCTCGTCGCCCTGCTGCGGCAGCGCGGCACGTGGCACTGCCCGACCCTGACCGTCCTCAGTCCCTCGGTCCGCCCGCGTAGCGAGACCGAGAGACGCAGCGTCTTCGCCTCGGCCCGCAGTGCGTGCGACAAGTTGCCGCCGGCCGAAAAGAGCGCAACGGCCGTGGCGCTCTTCGCGCGCCAGCTCGGAATCGTCGGCGACCTCGCGCGCGGCGGCGTGGGTCTCCTCGCCGGCACCGACACGATGCCGCCCTCCGCCGAGGCGGTCGAGGAGTTCGGCACCTGCGACGTGCCGCTCGCCGGCCTCTCGGTGCACGAAGAGCTCGAATGGCTCGTCGCCGCCGGCCTGACGCCCGCCGAGGCGCTCGCCGCCGCGACCGTCGGACCGGCGCGCTTCTTCGGCGAGGAAGCCTGGTCCGGCAGCGTCGCGGTGGGGAAGCGGGCCGATTTCGTTCTGCTCGACGCGAATCCGCTCGACGACATCCGCAACACGCGGCGGATCCGCGCCGTGGTCGCCGGCGGGCGGCTCTACGATCGCGCCGCTCTCGACTTGCTGCTGGCGCAGGCCGCGACTGCCGCCGCGGCGCGCTAGACGGCAGCCGAGCCCGTCACTCCCAGCGCAGCGCTTCGATCGGGGCGAGCTTCGAGGCCTTCATCGCCGGCCACATGCCGAAGGCGAGGCCGACGGCGCTGCAGAAGAGCAGGCCGTTCACCGCCCACTCGACCGGCACGTGGATGGGGAAGCCGGTGAAGATCGTCACCAGGTTGCCGAGCGCGAAGCCCAGCAGCACGCCGAGGACGCCGCCGAAGTTGCACAGCAGGATCGCCTCGAGGAGGAACTGCGCCAGCACGGCCCGGCGCTTGGCGCCGAGCGCCTTGCGGATGCCGATCTCGCGAGTGCGTTCGGTGACCGAGACCAGCATGATGTTCATGATGCCGATGCCGGCGACGACGAGCGCGATGATGCCGATGACGAAGGCGCCGAGCTTGACGCCGCGGGTCGCCTGGTTGAACTGCTTGATCTGGCTGTCGTTGGTGAAGATGTCGAAGTTGTCGTCTTCGCCGGGCGGAACGCCGCGCTGGACGCGCAGCACCGCCCGGGTCTCCTGGATCGCCTCGTCGAGCAGCTGCGGCGTGAGCGCCCGGACGGTGATGTTCACCGAGCGCTCGCGGTTGCCGTCGCTGTCGCGCCAGCCGTAGGTGCGGATCCAGGAGGTGATCGGAATCAGGATGTAGTTGTCGAAGTTGCCGCCGGTGGCCGACTTCTTCTCTTCGAAGACGCCGACGACCGAGTACCTGTGGCCGTCGACCTTGATCTCCTGACCGATCGGGTCGATGAACGGGAAGAGCTGGTCGGCGACCGCGTAGCCGATGACCGCCACCCGGCGGAGGACGCGCACATCCTCGTCCGACAGGTTGCGCCCGAGGCCGACGAGATGGGTGTTGTTCGGCGCATACTGCCCGTCGCCGCCGACCACCCAGAGGTTCCCCTCGGTCTTCTCGCCCTTGTAGCTCGCCTCCGCCCCGAATCGCCAGAGCTCGGCGCCGACGAGATCGACGCTCTTCACCTTCTCGCGGATCGCCACGGCGTCTTCGACGGTCACCGCGGGCCTGGCCTGAATCTTCCTCCAGTCACGATTGCCCGGGCCGAAGTTGCCCGCCGGCCACTTCTGCACCTGGAACGTCTGCGTGCCGAGCACCGAGAGCTCGCTCTCCATCGTCGACTGGATGACCGAGATTCCGGTCATCACGGCGATGATCGACGCGACGCCGGCGACGATGCCGACCAGGGTGAGGACCGAGCGCAGCTTGTTGGCGCGGATCGCCTCGAGCGCCATCGGCAGGGTCTCGCGGATTTTCATGCCGGATTCTCCCGGTTTCGGATCATGGTCTCGTGGCGCGGCGCTTCATTCGTAACGCAACGCATCGATCGGGTCGAGGCGTGACGCGCGGTAGGCGGGGACGACTCCGGCGACGATGCCGGTGAGGGTCGAGACCAGCAGGGCGACGACGACGATGCCCGGCGAGATGCTCGCCGGCATCAACGTCCGGTTGATGATCTCGGTGACCCCGACGGCGAGCAACAGGCCCATGAGCCCGCCGATGAGACAGATCGCCGCCGACTCGAAGAGGAACTGCACCAGGATCGCGCGCTTCCGCGCGCCGATCGCCTTGCGGATGCCGATCTCGCGCGTGCGCTCGGTGACCGAGACGAACATGATGTTCATCACTCCTACGCCGCCGACGAAGAGCGAGATGCCGGTGATGACGATGCCGATCAGCAGCACTACGCCCATGACGTTGTTGAACATCTCGAGCAGCGAGTCCATCTTGTTGATCGAGAAGTCGTCCTTCTCGCCGGGGGCGAGCTTGCGCACCTTGCGCATCTCGCCGACCACCTCGTACTCGAAGTCGCCCACCGGCACCGCCGGCGGCGCCTTGACCGCGATGTCGATGTTGCGCTGGGCGCCGCCGAAGACCTTGGCGAAGGTGGTGATCGGCACGAAGATCTGGGAGTCGAAGTTCGGGCCGCCGAAGAAGCCGGCGCTGCCCTGCTTTTCCATCACCCCGATCACCCGAAAGGTCGAGCGTCCGAGCTTCATCTCCTTGTTGAGCGGATCGACTCCGGCGAACAGGCGGGTGCGGATCTCGGAGCCGATGACGCAGACGGCGCGGTTCGCCTGGACGTCGAACGGGGTGAGGAAGCGGCCGGCTTCCGGCACCGACGTGGACACCAGCATCTGCTTGTCGGTGGTGCCGATGACGTCGACGCTGTCGATCGTCTCCGAGGCGTACTTGACGTTGCGCTGGGTATGGGTGGTGGGGTTGATCGTGGCGGCTTGCGGCAGGCGGCCGGCGAGCGCTTCGACCTCGCGCAGGCTGACCGCCGGGCGGTTGCGGAATTCGAAGAAGTTGCCGCGGATGATCCACGGCATGCGCGAGACGTAGACGACGTCGGTGCCGAGCGCCGAGACGCTCTCGCGGAAGTTGTTGGCCAGGCCGTTGGCCGCGGTCATCGTCGTGATGACGCCGAGCACGCCGATGACGATGCCGAGGGTGGTGAGCACTCCCCGGGCCTTGTTGGCCCGGATCGCCCCGACGGCGATGCGCACGGCTTCGAGCGTGTCCTGTCCGCGGCGGCGCATCGCGTTCTCTCTCAAGCCCCGGCGGCGACGGCGACGGCGCTTCCCGATCCGGTCGGCACGAACGCCGGCGCCGGTCCGGCGAGAGCCGGCGGGCTCGGCGCCCGATCCTCGCCGGCGGCGAGGTCGCTCTCCATCAGGCCGTCGCGCAGCCGCACGATGCGCCGCGCGCGGCGCGCGACGTCGTCCTCGTGGGTGACCATGATGATCGTGTTGCCGCCGGCGTGCAGCTGGTCGAAGACCTCGAGAATCTCCTCGCCGGTGCGGGTGTCGAGGTTGCCGGTCGGCTCGTCGGCGAGCAGGATCGAGGGATTGTTGACCAGGGCGCGGGCGATGGCGACGCGCTGGCGTTGGCCGCCCGAGAGCTCGTTGGGCTTGTGCCGCATGCGGTCCGCGAGGCCGACCTTGGCGATCGCCTCTTCCGCCAGCCGGCGGCGCTTCGCCGAGGGGATTCCGGCGTAGACAAGCGGCAGCTCGACGTTCTTGAACACGTCGGCGCGCGGGATCAGATTGAAGGTCTGGAAGACGAAACCGATCTTCTGATTGCGGATGTCGGCGAGCGCGTCGTCGTCGAGGCCAGAGACGTCGACCCCGTCGATCAGGTAGCGGCCGGAGGTCGGCACGTCGAGACAGCCGATGAGGTTCATCATCGTCGATTTGCCCGAGCCCGAAGGGCCCATGATCGCGACGTACTCGTTGTGCGCGACGGCGAACGAGACGCCGCGCAACGCCTGCACGAGGATGCCCTCGAGGTCGTAGGTCTTGACCACGTCGTGCAACGCCAGCGCCGGAACCGCAGCGGCCGCGGTCACGAGCTCTTCTCCGCGCCGCCGACCTTCACTTTGGCGCCCTCCTTGAGGTCGCGGCTGATGGCGCGATAGCTGCCGGTCACCACCTGCTCGGCAGCGGCGACGCCTTCGAGGAGCTCGATGTGGGTGTCGCTCTGGATGCCGGTCTTGACCTGTTTGGCGTGGGCGACACCACCTTCGACGACGAAGACGACCTGCACGAAGCCGTCCTTGTCGGGGGTGAAGGCGGAGGCGGCCGAATCCGCTCCGGCGCCCTTGGCTGCCGCGCCGAGCTGATCGGGGGTGCGCACGGCGACGCTCTGGATCGGCACGCCGAGAGCGCTCTCGCGCACCTCGGTGACGATGTCGGCGCTGGCGGTCATGCCGGGGCGCAGCTGGCTGCCGGGATCGAGGATCGCGACCTTGACCTCGAACTCGGTCTTCTGGTCGGTCGTTCCCTGGCCGGCGATCTTGGCGCTGCTCGCGATGTCGGTGACCGTGCCCTTGAAGCTCGCGCCGGGCAGGGCGTCGACCTCGATCGTCGCCTCGTCGCCGAGGGAGAGCTGCACGATGTCGTTCTCGTCGACGTCGACCAGCGCCTCCATGCCGGAGAGGTTGGCGAGCTCGAGGATGGTGTCCTCCTGGAACTGCGAGCCGAGGGCGATCTCGCCGACCTCCTTGTTGAGCTTCGACACGGTGCCGGCGATCGGGGCGTAGATCGTCGTCTTCGACAGCGCGTCGCGCGACTGTTTGAGGGCGGCGCGGTTCTGCGACACGCGGTCCTGTGCCGAGCGCAGGCGGGCCTTGTCGACCTCGACGGCCGACTTCGCGGTGTCGAGATTCGAGCCCGACTCGAGGCTCTTGCCGTGCAGATCCTCGATCCGGGCGAGGTCTTTGACCGCCTTGTCGAGGTTCTCCTGGACGACCGCCGCGTCGGCCTCCGAGGAGCGCAGGTTCGCCTCGGCGCTCTCGACTTCGGCGAGATAGCGTTCGCGGTCGAGCTCGAGCAGGAACTGGCCGCGTTCGACCCAGTCGCCCTCCTTGACCGCGAGCCGGGTGATCTTCGCCGAGACGTCGGCGCTGATGTTGATCTGGGTGACCGGCTGGATGCGGCCGGTGGCGACGACCGTCTGGACGATCTTCCGCGCCTCGACCGGCGCGGTCTGGACCTCGATCAGGTCGGACTTGCCGCCGCGCGACATGAGCGCGAAGGCGCTCGCCGCGAGGACGATCGGAATGCCGGCGAAGAGGGCGATCTTTCTCTTTCTGGACATGGTGCGAGGGCTCCGTTCCGTGCTTGCGGGATCCATTTCCTTCCGGGGCCTCCCCGTGGAGAGCCGCTGCGGCCGTCCCCGCCGCCGCACGGCGGCTCCGGGTCGGCCCGTTCAGAGCTAGTTACGGGAAGGTCGCCCGGAGGTTTCGGCGGTGGCGGGGACGCGGACTGCATCGTCACCGGGCAGAGCGACGGTCAGGACGGCGCGAGCGTAGAATTCCGCCATGCCGACCGATCCGCTGCCGCCGCTTCCGGGGGTCGACCCGGCGACAGCGCCGGGCGCCGACGATCCGGGATACTCCGACTGGCTGGCGCGTGTCGCCTTCTCTCCCGAAGGAGTCGACCGGATGCAGATCTGGGAGATGCTGCACGCGACGCCCACCGAGCGGCTCGCGGCGATCGAAGCCCTGTCCCGCGAGATGGAGATCCTGCGCCGTGCTAGCGCTGCCGCTCGCGGCGAGTGAGCTCCTTCCGGTCTTCGACCGGCACGGGGTGCGGTTCATCGTCGTCGGCGCCGTCGCGGCCGTCGTCGCCGGAGCGCCGGTCCTCACCAAGGACGTGGATCTTCTGATCGATCTCGGCGAGGACAATCTCGAGCGTGTTCTTGCCGCCTGCGTGGATCTCGAGGCGACCTACAAGGATCCGGCGGGCCGCCGGCTGATTCCGGACCTCGAGAAGCTCCGCAGTTTTCGACTGCATCTGCTGCGTACCCGGCTGGGGGAGGTCGATCTGATGCGCGAGATCGGCGACGGCTGGACCTACGCCGCCGTCTTGTCCCGCAGCCAGGAGGTCGACCTGGGCTCGACCCGTGTGCGCATTCTCGATCTCGATGCCGTGATCGAGTCCAAGCGATTCGCCGATCGGGACAAGGACCGCGCCGTCCTTCCCATCCTGCTCGAGACCCTGCGTCTGCAGAGGCTGAGAGACGGTCGCGAAGGGAATCCCAGGTCAGGAGAATAGACGGACATCCCCGCCGCTGTTTCCGGGCGGGGCTGGCGGGACGCGAGGGGGGGCCGCCCCGCCGGGTGGTCGGGCCCGGCGCGACGCGATGCTACGCTGCCGGCGGTCGGCAGCCGTCCGGGGCCGAACCAGAGACGAACCGCGATGAAACTTCTCCACATGGCTCTGGCGCGCACGTCCGAGGCGGCGAGCGACCGTTTCTTCCTCGATCTCCTCGGCCTCGAGAAGCGGCGCGAGAAGCAGGTCGATGCCGAGCTCTGTGAGACGCTCTTCGGCGTGGCGCGCGCCCACCGCGCGATCGACTATGCGGGGGACGGCGTGCAGTTCGAGATCTTCCTCGTCCCGCCGGGAGAGAATCTGCCGGCCGGCCTGGCGCATGTCTGTCTGGAGGTCGGTGACGCAGCCGGACTCGTCACGCGCTGCCAGGCTGCCGGACTCGAAGTCCGCGAAGCGGCGCGAGGCGAGCGTCGGGTGACGTTCGTGGTCGACGAGGACGGGAACCTGTACGAGATCAAGCAGGCGACTCCGGCGCCCTGAGCGGCGCCGCTAAAGGAACGACAGCATGGCCGACATGGATGGAAGCCGCGAGAACAAGGAGTTTCACGCCGACGTGCCGCAGGTGAGCGAAGGTTTCTTCCTCAAGGGCTCGGCGCAC
>JBGARM010000520.1:0-2242 GCA_044230215.1 Thermoanaerobaculia bacterium
TCTCCGCCGCGGCACTCGTCATCGGTCCGGCGACCGGACAGGTGCGGGTTCTCACCGCCACTTCGCAGCCCTGAAGCGCCCGCGCGCGGCGGACTTCTCCCGCCGGACGGCGAAAGGAAGGTGCTAAAGTTTCCGCGGCCATCCGGCCGGAGGATGCTCGAGGCGAGCGAGGGAGAAGGGAATTTGACCACTCTGAATCACCGCAAATGGTCGATCGAGGATTCGCTCGACCTCTACAACATCCGGCAGTGGGGCAACGGCTACTTCTCGGCCAACGAGAAGGGCAATCTGGTCGTCCAGCCGGGAGGACCCGGCGCGCCTTCGGTGGACATGAAGGATCTCGTGGACGAGGTTCGCCAGCGCGGCATCGGCGCGCCGATGCTGATCCGCTTCTCGCAGATCCTCAAAGCCCGTATCGTCGAGCTCAACGAGGCCTTCCTCCGGGCGATCTCGGAATACGGCTACCAGGGCACCTATCGCGGCGTCTTCCCGATCAAGGTGAACCAGGAGAAGTACGTCGTCGAGCGCCTCATCGAGGCCGGACGCCCCTACCACTTCGGACTCGAGGCCGGCTCGAAGCCCGAGCTGCTGGCGGTGCTCGGCATGCTCGAGGACGAAGAGGCGCTGGTCATCTGCAACGGTTACAAGGACGAGGAGTACATCGAGACCGCGCTCCTCGGCTCCAAGCTCGGGCGCCACATCATTCTGGTGGTGGAGAAGTTCTCCGAGCTCCAGCTCATCGCCGAGGTGGCGAAGCGCACCGGGGTTCGGCCCGCCATCGGCGTGCGCGCCCGCCTGTCGGCGAAGGGCGCCGGCCATTGGGAGGCCTCGGCAGGCGACCGCTCGAAATTCGGGCTCGGCGCGCGCGGCCTCTTCCAGGCGATGAAGTACCTGCGCGAGAACGACCTGCTCGACTGCCTCGAGCTCCTCCACTTCCATCTCGGCAGCCAGATCTCCTCCATCCGCAATGTCAAGGAGGCGCTGCGCGAAGCCGGCAGGACCTATGTCGAGCTGTCGAAGCTCGGCGCACCGCTGCGCTACCTCGACGTCGGCGGCGGCCTCGGCATCGACTACGACGGCTCGCAGACCAACTTCACCTCGTCGATGAACTACACGCTGCAGGAGTACGCCAACGACATCGTCTTCGGCACGATGGAGCTGTGCGACGCCGACAACGTGCCCCATCCGACGCTGGTCTCGGAGTCCGGGCGGGCGCTGGTCGCCCATCACGCGGCGCTCATCGTCGACGTGCTCGGCGTCGGCGAGTTCAACGTCGGGCAGCTCCCCGAGACGCTCCCCGAGGGAACCCCGGCGCCGGTGCGCTATCTGCTCGACACCTATCGCGAGGTGTCGCGCAAGAACTTCCTCGAGGCCTACCACGACGCTGCCGGCTATCGCGACGAGGTCCTGAGCCTGTTCAACCTCAATCACGTGACCCTGGCGCAGCGTGTGCTCGCCGAGGACATCTTCTGGGCCCTGGCGCTCAAGATCCTGCGCATGGTCCGCGAGCTGCCCGAGGTGCCGGAGGAGCTCGCCGGGCTCGAGCGCGCGCTCGCCGACACCTACTTCTGCAACTTCTCGATCTTCCAGTCGCTCCCCGACTCGTGGGCGATCGACCAGCTCTTCCCGGTGGTGCCGATCCATCGCCTCAACGAGGAACCGACGCGGCGCGGCGTCCTCGCCGACATCACCTGCGACTCCGACGGCAAGATCGACCACTTCATCGATCGCCGCGACGTCAAGGACGTCCTCGAGCTGCACGAGGTCGGCAGCGAGGTCTACCTCCTCGGCGTCTTCCTGGTCGGCGCCTACCAGGAGATCCTGGGCGACCTGCACAACCTCTTCGGCGACACCAACACGCTGCACGTCTCGCTGGGCGAGGGCGGCTACCACATCGATCACGTGCTCGCCGGCGACACCGTGGCCGACGTCCTCAAGTACGTGAGCTACGACCGCGACGACCTGGTGGCCAACGTCCGGCGCTTCTCCGAGATCGCCCTGCGGGCGAAGCGGATCACGCTCGAGGAGTCGCGCAATCTTCTGCGGGTGTACGAGCAGGGACTCTCGGGCTACACCTACCTCGAGCACGAGTGAGCAGGACGGGACAGGCCGGAGCTGCCGCGCGTCCGGCGCGTGCCGCCGGCCTGCTCCTGCATCCGACCAGCCTCCCCGGGCGCTTTCCGATCGGCGACCTGGGACCGTCGGCGGTGGCGATGCTCGACTGGATGGTGAGCGCCGGCTT
>JBGARM010000521.1:0-2241 GCA_044230215.1 Thermoanaerobaculia bacterium
CTTCCTGCGGCCGATCTCGCAGATCCTGCCGGCGACCCACTTCATCGCCATCTCGCGCGGCATCATCCTGCGCGGCGCCACTTTCCACGATCTCTGGGAGCATGTTGCGGCGCTGGTGGCGATCGCCCTGGTGCTGGTGGCGGCGAGCAGCCGGGCGTTCCGCAAGACGATGCGGTGAGTCGGGACGGCGCTGCCTCAACCCGCGGCGGCCGTCGCACGTAAGACGGCAGAGGTCTCCGATGCCCCGAATCCGCGCCCTCCTGCACCGTACAGCGTTGCTCGCCCTGATCCTGGGCGGCGCTTTCCTCATCCGCTACCTCTGGCCGGTCCCGGCAGCGACCCGAGCCGCCTGGGTGGCCGACCTCGAGCGCCTCGAAGCGCACACCGCCGCGGCCTACGCCAACCTCGGCGACCGGCTGGCGAGCCGGCGGCTGTCGCCGCGCGAGCTCGACGCCCGGGCGCGGCAGGCACTCTCCGAAGCGCGCTCCCTGGGCGAGGCGCGCGCCGCGCTGGTCACCTTCGTCGAGGCGTTCGACGACCATCACTTCGTCGCCAGCGCCCCGTACTCCACCCCGCGCCGCTGGCTCCGGCGGCTGATCGGCAAGGACCGTCCGCGTGAACAAGGGCCGATTTCGTGGAGCGCCAGTGGCGAGGAGGCCTGCGGCCGCTTCGGGGTCCGCGATCGCCGGTCCGGCAAGATCGACTGGGCGGCCCTGCCGGGCTTCGCGCCGCTCCCCGGCGATGCCGTGTCGCATCCGTTCCCGGCCGGCCTGCTGACGCCGGGCGAAGCCGGCAGCGGGCGGCCGCTCGCCGTCTTGCGCATCGGCCTGTTCAGCCAGCAGGGCTTCTCTGAGCTCTGTGCCGCCGAATGGGATCGCCTGCACCTCGCGAGCTTCGCCGAGGACCACTGCGACGACACCTGCCAGGAGGCTTTCTGGGACGGCCTCGAGGAGCGCCTGCTCGACCGCTTCGCCGACGAGCTCGGCGAGCTCGCTCGCGGCGGCGCGAAGACGCTGCTGGTCGATCTCACCGACAACGGCGGCGGCTCGGGGATCGTCGGCCGGATGATGCGCATGGTCACCGCGCGGCCTCTCGCCGAGCGCGCCTTCGGCTTCATCCGCCACCCGCACTCGGTGAAACGCCTCACTGCGGTCGCCGCCGACTACGCCGCCGAGGCCGCCCGCCCCGAGCTCCCGGCACGGCAGCGCGAGCTCTATGCCCAGGTGCAGCGGCGCATGGAGGCGGCGGCGCGCGAAGCGGCGACGCCGTGCGATCTCTCTGGAATGTGGCAGCTCGCGAGCGCCGCGGAGCTGCCGTGCACCAACGTTGGCCGCGCCGAGCCGTGGCTCGCCGCCGCCGAGCAGGCCGAGCTCGACGCGCTCGAAGCGCTCGAGCCGGGAGCGGCCGCCGCCAAGCCCGTCCGTCCCGCCGCCTGGAGGGGCGAGCTCGTCGTGCTCACCAATCGCTGGACCGCTTCGGCCTCGGAGGACTTCGCGGCGAGCCTGCAGGACGCCGACGCGGCGAAGATCGCCGGAGCGACGACGCTCGGCGTGGGTTGCGGCTACACGAACGGCGGCGTGACGCTGGAACTCCCGGCGACCGGCCTGACCGTCAAGGCGCCGGACTGCATCCGCTATCGCCGGGACGGCCGCAACGAGGCCGAAGGAGTTCTGCCCGACTTGCCGGTCGCCTGGGCGGACGGCGACTCCGGGAAGGTCCGCGCGGAGAAAGTCCTCGCGGCGCTCGCAAGGTAGCTAGGGACAGTCCCCCACTGACCCCGGCTCACCAGAACTTCGTCGAGCCCCACTCGAAGCCGTCGGCGAAGACGAGGCGATTCTCGAGCCGGACGAGGGTCGCCCGGTTGCCGCCGCCGACCTGGTCGACGTCGACCAGGATCATCGGCCGACCGGCGGGGGTCGCGATGTCGACCGGCCGTTCGGCGGTGTTGCCGCCGTCGTCGATGTCGAGGACGAGCGGGGTGAAGGCCAGGTCGGCGGGCATGCCTGTTCCGAAGTTCACCAGGCGGCGTTCGACGCCCATGCCGTCCCCGGAGGGGAGGTCGTAGGTGTAGAGCAGCCGGCCCAGTCCGTCGAAGGCGAGCGCCTTGACGTCGCGCCCGGCCTCCGGCAGCCCGAGGCCGGACCCGGTGGCGACTTGCAGCGCCACGAGCATCGCGGAGCTCGTCGTCAGGTTGTAGTACGCGAAGGCCATCCGGCCGTCGGGTCCGACGGCGAAGGCCCG
>JBGARM010000522.1:0-2231 GCA_044230215.1 Thermoanaerobaculia bacterium
AAACCCTTGCGGCCGGCGCGGCCGGCGATCTGTTTGAAGTCGCGCACCGAAAGTATCTGCACCTTCTCGCCGTCGTACTTGGCGAGCTTCGAGAAGACCACGGTGCGGATCGGGATGTTGACCCCCACGCCGAGCGTGTCGGTGCCGCAGATGACCTTGAGCATCCCCTTCTGCGACAGCTGCTCGACCAGCAGGCGGTACTTGGGCAGGAGCCCCGCGTGGTGGATGCCGACGCCGAAGGTCAGGAAGCGCCGGATCTCCTTGCCGTACGGCGTGTCGAAGCGGAAGTCGCCCAGCTCGGCGCGGATCGCCTCGCGCTCGTCGCGCGAGGTCATCCCCATGCTGGTGAGCGACTGGGCGAGCTCGGCGCACTCGCGCTGGGTGAAGTTGACGACATAGACCGGCGCGCGCTCGAGCTCGAGCAGGGTCTCGATCGTCTCGTGGAGGGGCGTCTCCTGGTACTCGAAGTCGAGCGGCACCGGCCGCACGGCCGAGGTCACGTTGGCGACCGGGACGCCGGTGGCGCGTTCGAGGCGCTCGGCGATCGGCGTCATGTCGCCGAGCGTCGCCGACATGAGCAGGAAGCGCGTCCTGTGCAGCGTGATGAGCGGTACCTGCCAGGCCCAGCCGCGCTCGGCGTCGGAGTAGTAGTGGAACTCGTCGAGCACGGCGTAGGGGGCGTCGAGGAGATCGCCGGAGCGCAGCGCCATGTTGGCGAGCACCTCCGAGGTGCAGCAGAGGATCTTCGCCTGCGGGTTGATCGACGCGTCGCCGGTCAGCATGCCGACGTTGGCGGCGCCGAAGTCGTCGCAGAGCGAGAAGAACTTCTCCGAAGCGAGCGCCTTGATCGGGCTGGTGTAGTGGGAGACCTTGCCCTCGGCGAGCGCCTTGAAGTGCATCCCCAGCGCCACCATCGACTTGCCCGAGCCGGTCGGCGTGTTGAGGATGACGTGCTTGCCGGCGAAGACCTCGAGCAGCGCCTCCTCCTGGTGGGCATAGAGGGTGAAGCCGGCGTCGGCCGCCCAGGTGACGAAACGGTCGAGGAGCTCCTCCGCGGAGGCGCCGGGATGCGCGGGGAGGCGCTCGGAGAGCAGGGGACGCACGGACATGGCGCCATTCTTTCACCTCCACCCCCTCTCCGGCGGCCCCTCGGCCGCCCCTGCGCGGCCGGGCCGGCGAAGCGGGCGTAGAATTCGCATCCCTTCGCGGGGCAGACAGCAGCGGAGCCAAGGAGAACGGCAATGAAATGGCGCGGCGAACGGCAAAGCGATCAGGTAGAAGACCGGCGCGGCATGACGCCCGCGCGCGGCGGCATGGCGATCGGCGGCGGCGCGGCCCTGCTGGTGCTCCTCTTTGCACTTTTTACCGGCCAGGACCCGCGTCAGTTGCTCGACATGATCGGCGGCGGCGAGGCCGGCGTCGACCCCGCGGCCTCGGCCGCGGCCCCGACGGGTGCTCCGGCCGACGAGGGCGGCCAGTTCGCCGCCACGGTGCTCGGCTCGACCGAGGATGTCTGGAGCGAAATCTTCGCCGCCCAGGGTCAGCGCTACCGCAAGCCGACTCTCGTCCTCTTCTCCGACGCCGTCGCCTCCGCCTGCGGCACCGCATCGGCCGCGGTCGGCCCGTTCTACTGTCCGGCCGATCAGAAGGTCTACCTCGACCTCTCTTTCTACGAGCTCCTGTCGCAGCGCTTCGGGGCGCCGGGGGACTTCGCCCAGGCGTATGTCGTGGCGCACGAGGTCGGGCACCACGTGCAGCAGCTGCTGGGCATCGCCGATCAGGTCACCGCGGCGCAGCAGCGCGCTTCCGAAGCGGAGGCGAACGGGCTCTCGGTGCGGATGGAGCTGCAGGCCGACTGCCTCGCCGGCGTCTGGGGTTATCACGCCAACCGCACGCGCCAGCTGCTCGAGCCGGGCGACGTCGAGGAGGGGCTGCGCGCCGCCGCCGCGATCGGCGACGACATGATGCAGCGCCAGAGCGCCGGCCGCGTGCGCCCCGAATCGTGGACGCACGGCTCGTCCGAGATGCGCGTCCGCTGGTTGCGCCAGGGGCTCTCGACGGGCGATCCGGATCAGTGCGACACGTTCAAGGCGGAGCGGCTCTAGCTCTCGCTTTCGACTGGCTTTCCTTCGCGGCAAGGGTCGCTGAGGCACTTGCTCGGGGTCCTGTCCGGCCCGCTTCCCATAGGTGCTCGCGCTGAGGAAGCGCGCTCCGCGCCTATGGGAGCCCTC
>JBGARM010000523.1:0-2224 GCA_044230215.1 Thermoanaerobaculia bacterium
TTCGCGAACACGAAGCCGAACATCAGGCCGAGGCCGATCGCCATGTCGGAGTAGCCGGAGAAGTCGAAGTAGATCTGGAAGGCATAGCCGACGACGCCGTGCCAGGCCTGCAGCACGGTCGGTGCGCCGGCGTCGAAGACGGTGTCGGCGATCCGCCCGCACGGATTGGCGAGCAGGATCTTCTTCGCCATGCCGACCGAAAAGAAGGCGACCCCGCGGGCGAACTTCGCCAGCGTGTGCGTGCGGTTGGCGAGCTGGTCGGCGACCTCCGAGAAGCGGATGATCGGCCCGGCGACGAGCTGCGGGAACATCGAGACGAAACAGGCGAAATCGACGAAGTTGCGCAGCGCCTTGGCCTCGCCGCGATAGACGTCGATGGCGTAGCTCATCGACTGGAAGGTGTAGAAGCTGATCCCCAGCGGCAGCGTCACGCGCAACGCGATGTCGAGCGTCGCGGCGTCGATGCCGAGCGCCCCAGCGATACCGTTCCAGCTGTCGACGGCGAAATTGAAGTACTTGAAGAAGCCGAGCAGCGAGAGGTTCGAGGTCACCGACAGGAGCAGCGCCAGGCGTTCGCGGCGGTTGCGCGGCCGCTCCGGCGGCAGCACGGAAATCGGCGTCCGGCTCCAGGGTGTCGTTCCTGCCATGACCAGCCCGGCGATCCAGTCGATCGTCGTCGAGAGCAGCAGCAGGACCGAGAAGGCCGGATTGGCCCAGCCGTAGAAGACATAGGAGAAGAGCGTAAGGACGAGGTGTTTCAGGCGCCGCGGCGAGACGTAATAGCAGGCCAGCGCCGCCGGCAGGAACCAGAAGAGGAAGAGCTGCGAACTGAAGACCATCGCTCAGGGCTCCGGAGTCAAGGCTGTGGCGGCCCGAGGCGCGCCGGGGTCCAGTCGCCGAGCGCGAGCGCGCGTTCGGCGACCTCGAGGACGACGACGCTTCGGCCGTCGAGCTCGTGCGGCTGGCGGAGCCATTCGATCCGGAGTGCGAAGTCGGCGCCGGCGTCGTTCTCGGCCAGCATGTCGACCGGCCGCCGCAGGTGGAAGGCGAGCTGGGCGGCGAAGTTGGCGTCGCCCCCTTTGCGCTTGTTGCGGATCAGCAGGCGGCTGAAGCTGTCGCCGAGCAGCAGGACGCGCCCGTCGCTGCGGCGCGAGTTGAACGGTTTGTGATCCGGTCCGTCGACAGTCTGAATCTCGAGCGGCTCGATGAGGAAGGGGTTCTTCGCCGGGTCGATGCCGAGCAGGTCGGCGAGGTCGGCGCGCCGGTCGAAGCCGCGCGGCTGGCGGTGAAAACGCACCGCTTCGCCGAGATCGAAGCGGCCGGCGAGGAAGGCCGCGAGTCCGGCCGCGGCGCGGTCGAGGCCGGCGGGACTCCAGTGGCTGTCGAACCGCATGTAGGGCCGCTCGTCCTGGAGCTCCATCGCGCGCAGCAGCGGCGCCGGATCGAAGACCGTGACGTTCTCCGATTGCAGCCGGGCGAGCAGATCGGCGCGCGACCGGTTGGCGATCTCCGGGCCGCCGCGGGTCTTCCGGTCGAGGAATCTCTCCCAGGCGATGCCGAGCTTGGTCGGCACCGGCACGACGACGAAGCCGATGCCGCGCGCCCGCAAGTCTGCGGCGAGTCCGAGGATCGCCGGCAGCGGATCCGGGTTGACCGCCGGATGCCGCGAAGCGCCGCGGGCGCGCCGGGCGAGCGCCGCCGGCGCGAGAAAGGGCGGACCGGTGAGGTAGTCGAAATCGTCGCGAAAGAAGAGCCAATCTTCGCCGCCGATGAGGACCTGCGAATTGCCGAAGCGCAGTTGCCGGGCGAGGAGCGACTGCAGGGGGGATCGCATCAGGACCGCCAGCCGCGATTCGCGATCGAATCGGTCCTGGATCTCGACGTCGGCGGTACGGATCCGTCCCGCGACCGCGCGCGCGCCCTGCTGCCGCCAGAGCGCCTGCAGTTCGGTGACCGCGGGGAAGCTGAGCCGGGAGTCGCCGTGCAGCAGGTTGGGCCGCTCCAGACCGGCCGCGATCCCCTCGAGGGTGACGCCAGCGACGGTCATAAGGAGAAAGATCGCGCAGAGAAGCGTTGCGGCGCCACCCGCGATGACGGTGCTGCCGATCTCCGCCAGGGCCTCTTCCTCGCGGGTCGCGCGGACCGTTCCGGTGTTCGATGCAGGCATCGAGCGGGCAAGTATACGAAGTCGATCGGGCCTCAAGGAGCGGCAGCCGCTCCGAGG
>JBGARM010000524.1:0-2218 GCA_044230215.1 Thermoanaerobaculia bacterium
CGCCCCGGTCGCGGGCCGGCTCGGGGCGCTGCTCGGGACCGAGGTGAAGCTGGCGCCCGACGTCGTCGGTCCGGCGGTCGAGGCCGCGGCGGCCGGGCTCGGCGACGGCGACGTGCTGCTGCTCGAGAACCTTTACGGCGACATCGTTTCGGACCTCTGCGCCGGCCTGGTAGGCGGGTTGGGCGTCGTCCCCGGCGCCAACTTCGGCGAGAAGGGGGCGGTCTTCGAGGCGGTGCACGGCAGCGCCCCGGACATCGCCGGCAAGAACCTCGCCAACCCGCTGGCGCTCATCCAGAGCGGCGTGATGATGCTCCGCCACCTGCTGGAGAGCGCCGCCGCCGACCGCATCGAGCGCGCCGTGAACAAGGTCCTGTCTGAGAGCGGCATCCGCACCCGCGATCTCGGCGGCACGGCCACCACGACCGAGTTCACCGACGCCATCGTGCGCGAGATCGAGGCGGGTAGCTGAGCGACTCCCTGTTCGACGAGCCCGGCGCTCCGCTCGCGGCGCGCGGCGGCGATGCGGCCGCGCCGTCCTCCGCGCCGCTCGCCGAGCGCATGCGGCCGCGGACGCTCGACGAGGTGGCGGGTCATGCCGAGCTTCTCGGCGCCAAGGGTTTCCTGCGCCGGGCGATTGCCGAAGACCGGGTGCCGTCGCTCATCTTCTGGGGCCCGCCGGGCTGCGGCAAGACGACCCTCGCGCGGCTCATCGCCGAGTCGACGAAGAGCCGTTTCGTGCCGTTCTCGGCGGTGACCTCGGGAATCAAGGAGATCAAGGAGGTCATGGGCGACGCGGTGAAGCTGCGCACCGCGACGGGCCGGCGGACGATCCTCTTCGTCGACGAGATCCACCGCTTCAACCGCGCCCAGCAGGACGCTTTCCTGCCTTACGTCGAGCGCGGCGACATCGTGCTGGTCGGCGCGACGACCGAGAACCCCTCCTTCGAGCTCAATGCGGCGCTGCTGTCGCGCTGCAAAGTGGTCATGCTGCAGGCGCTGGCGGCAGAGGATCTGGCGGCGCTGCTCCGGCGCGCCCTCGTCCTGTCGGAGCGCGGCCTCGGCGAAAGCGGTCTGGCGATCGGCGACGAGGCCCTGGGTTCGATCGTGCAGCTCGCGGGCGGCGACGGCCGAAGGGCGTTGGGCCTCCTCGAGCTTGCGGTCTCCGAGGCCGCAGCCGCGGGTCTCCCGGAGGTGACGCTCGAGGGCGTCGCCCGCCTCGCGCAGCGCAAGGTCCTGCTCTACGACAAGGCCGGGGAGGAGCATTTCAACCTCATCTCGGCGCTCCACAAGTCGCTGCGCGAGAGCGACCCCGACGCCGCGCTCTACTGGCTCGGGCGGATGCTCGCGGCGGGGGAGGATCCCAACTACCTGGCGCGGCGCCTGGTGCGTTTCGCCAGCGAGGACATCGGTCTCGCCGACCCGCAGGCCCTGCCGCAGGCGCTCGCCGGCTGGCAGTCCTACGAGCGCCTCGGTTCGCCGGAGGGGGAGGTCGCGCTCGCCCAGGTGACGATCTACCTCGCGCTGGCGCCGAAGAGCGTCGCCGTCTACCGGGCCTACGGCGAGGTGAAGCGGACGATCGAAGAGCGTCCGGCCGAGCCGGTGCCGCTCGCCTTGCGCAACGCCCCGACGAAACTCATGAAGGGGCTCGGCTACGGCCGCGACTACGTCTACGCTCCGGACACCGAGGAGGGCGTCGCCGGCCTCGACTGCCTTCCCGACGTGCTCGCCGGGACGAGCTTCTACCGGCCGACGGAGAAGGGCTTCGAGGCCAGGCTCGCCGAGCGCCTGGCCGAATTCGCGCGCCGTCGCAAGGCCGCGCGCGGCGGCGCACGGTAGCCGGTCTCTTCGCCTGGGCTAGACTCCGCCCTTTTACTAGACAACCCCCTGCGGGGGAGGGACGATCCCCACCGGGGGAGGAGATTCGCGATGAAGAAGTGGCTACGTGTCCACCGCTATCTGGGCGCCTTCTGCGCGCCGATGCTGATCCTGTTCGCCATCTCCGGCTCGTGGCAGATGCTCAACTTCCACAAGGCGAAGAAGGACGGCTCCTACAAGCCGCCGGCGGCGGTGAAGTTCACCTCCGACCTGCACATGGCGGAGGACCTCGAGGGTCCGCAGAAATGGGCCTTCCGCGGCATCCTCTGGCTGGTCGCCGCGAGCCTGGTGACGAGCTCGGCGATCGGCCTGATGATGGCGTTCCGGCTCGAGTCGACGAAGG
>JBGARM010000525.1:0-2217 GCA_044230215.1 Thermoanaerobaculia bacterium
AGGCCTCGTCGGCCTGCTGCTGGAGGTCCTTGAGGTTCTTGCCGACGAACTTCTCTTCGTCCTTGGTCAGGATGCGGAACGGCACGCGGAGGAGGCTGTTCTGGAACTTCACGTTGAGCCAGTGCTGGCCGTAGGTGATGCCGCCCGGAACGTGGAAGTAGAGCCGCCCGAGGCAGGCGCGGACGGGCGAGAGCTCGACCTCGTCGAAAGGCATCGCCGGCGAATCGAGATCGGCGAAGAAGCCGAGGCGGCAGGGCTGGTTCGCGACCCGCGGAAAGTAGTTGATCGAATCGCGCTGCATGTTCGCCCGCTTCTGCAGGGCCTGGGTGCCGCCGGCGCGTTGTTCGCTGACGGTCGCGAGAGCGATCGTCTTGCCGTCCGGCGTTTCGATCGAGATCGCGTCGCGCTTCAGGGTGTAGTTGGGCGTCTTGCCGAGCAGCGTCATGCCGACGTCGAGCAGCATCCACTCGCCGCCGATCGAGCGGTTGGCGGGCTGGTAGCCGAGGATGACGTAGCCCTCGTTGTTGTAGGCGGCGCGGACGAACTTGCCCTCGAGAGTGAAGGCCTCGGGGACACCGGGCTGCGGCAACTTCACGGCCGGCGGCTCCTGGCCCCGGACGGCGGGCGGAACGCCGCCGGCCCACAGGGCAACGAGGCCGATGATGGCGAGCGACAGTGCGCGTGAATTTCTCATGCGATCTCCTTTGCGGGCGGATCCGCGGCGGGTATGCGGGGCCCGGCTGCCTGCCGCAGCAGTGCGGTGGCAACGGCCCGGAGAAAGTGTAGCGAGTTCCTCGCCGCCGCAACGTGCCCGAAAGGGCAGGCGAAGTGGTGCCGCTCGCGGGTCGGCGGGCGCTTCAGCGCTCGTCCTGCTCGAGGCCGGCTTCGATCTCCGCTCGCACCCGGGCGATGAGCTCCGCCGTATCGGGAAAGTCGCTCGGGACGATCGCCGGGTGGAAGCGCACCCGCACGGTCCCGGGCCGCGGAAAGAGACAGGCCTTGGGCAGGATGGCGTTCGAGCCGGTGATCGACAGCGGCAGAATCGGCAGATCGAGCTGGCGGGCGATGTTGAAGCCGCCCTTCTTGAACGGCAGCAGCCGGCCGTCGTCGCTCCTCGTGCCTTCGGGGAACAGCAGGACCGAGACGCCGCCGGTGAGATGGCTCTTGGCGGCTTCGAGGCTGGCGATGGCGCGGGCCGAGTTCTTGCGGTCGATGAAGATATGGCCGATCGCCGCGCATCCCCAGCCGAGGAACGGGACCTTGCGCAGCTCCTCTTTCATCACCCAGCGGAACTCACGGCCGAGGAAGCCGTAGAGCGCCAGGATGTCGTAGGCCCCCTGGTGATTGGCGAGCATGACGTAGGACTGGCCCGGCGCGAGGTTCTCGCGGCCTTCGACCCGCACCCGCACCCAGGTTCCCCAGGTGAGGCTCCTGGCCCAGAACACGCCGGCGTAGAAGCCCAGGTGTTTGCTGATCAGAGAGAGCGTCACCGCGAGCGTGCCGAAGAGCGCCGTGCTGACGAGGATCAGCGGATAGGTGACGGCGAGCGTCCACGGCAGCACGAGCCAGCGCAGCGGATCGCTCCAGGCGCGCACCGCCTCGCGCGGAGCTCTCATGCGGCGGTTCCGCCGTTCCCTGGCTCGACCGCCTCCTCCCCGAGCTCCAGATTGGCCGTCACCTCGCAGCCGACGAGGATGAGCCACCAGGCGATCTGCAGGGAGAGCATGAAGAAGAAGGCGATGGCGATCGAGCCGTAGACGACGCGCGTGGCGGCGGTGAAGAGGCGGACGTAGGCGCGGAAACCGGTCTGCAGGCCGTGCAGCGCCACCGTCGCGACGAAGGCGCCGGCCAGGGCGTTGCGAATCCGCACCTGGCGATTGGGCACCCACCAGAAGAGCAGCGTCAGGCCGATCAGGGTGATGACGGGCGGCAGCCAGAGGACCAGCGTCGAGCGCCGCAGGTAGGCCGAGAAGGCCGGGTTCTCCGCCAGGTGGAGGAGGAGCGCCACCAGCCCGGCGATCGCCAGGGGCCCCCAGACCACCACCAGCGAGAACGAGAACAGGCGGTGGAGGACGCGACCCTGGCGGCGTTCGACGCCGAAGATCTTGTCGACGGCCCCCTCGACGGTGAGGAAGGTGGAGGCGCAGGTCACCAGGAAGCCGATCATCGCCAGGCCCGAGAGCGCTTCGGCCTGGGCGACGAACGAGTCGAGCGCGG
>JBGARM010000526.1:0-2215 GCA_044230215.1 Thermoanaerobaculia bacterium
AGGTTCGGCCAGAGGTCGGTGCCGCCGGCGACGAGGCGGGCGGAGTCGCCCTCCGCAGCGAGGATCGTCGCCGCCTCGGCGATCGTCGCCGGCTGGTGCAGTCGGAAACTCGGCAGTCTCAACATCTCAATCGCCCTTCTTGCCAGCGAGCTTCGTCGTCAGCGCTTCGACGCTGCCGGCCTTGAGCGCCTCTTCGCGCTCGGCCATCGTGCCGTCCTTCGACTTGCGGCCGGTGGCGGCCTTGAATGCGGCCTCGTTGGTGGCCTTGCCGTCGCCGCCCTCCCAGGGCGTCGGCACCTTGAGCGTGAAGCCGAAGTCGATCTCGGGGAAGCTCTCCGGACCGAAACGCGCCGGCTTCCCCTTGCGCTGCGCTTCGAGCGCCTTCAGCACCATGTGGGGGTGGATCGGAATCTGATCGACCCGGACGCCGACGGCGTCGTAGATGGCGTTGGCGCAGGCCGGCGGCATCGGCAGGAGCGGCCCCTGGCCGACCTCCTTGGCGCCGAACGGCCCCGCGCCGTCGGGCTCCTCGACCAGGTAGGTCACGACCTCGGGCATGTCCGGCATCGTCAGGCTCTTGTACTCGAGCATCGACGGGATCTTGTGCACGCCGCGGCGGAACACCTGCTCCTCCATCAGCGCCTCGTCCAGCCCCATGTAGATGCCGCCCTCGACCTGGCCGATGGCGAGCACCGGGTTGACCGAGCGGCCGATGTCGTGGGCCATCCAGACGTGCAGCGGTTTCCACACGCCGGTCGCCTCGTCCACCTCGACCTCGACGACGGCGGCCGAATACGAATAGGTGGGGGAGGGGCCGACGCCGGCGCCGCGGTACTTGCCCGGGGAGCGCGGCGGCGTGTACGAGCCGGCGGCCGCGAGCGTGCCGGCGCGGGCTTCGGTGACGATGACCGCTTCCTCCCACGACAAGCCCTTGCCGGGATCGGCGCTGTCGAAGACGCGGCGGCCGGAAAAGACCAGTTGCGACTCCGCGATTCCGAGCTGCCGCGCCACCGCCTGGGCGACGACCGCCCGGACCTTCTCGGCGGCGTCGCGCGCCGCGTGCCCCATCATCAGGGTGACGCGCGAGGAGTAGGAGCCGAGGTCGACGGGGGTGTAGGCCGTGTCGGCGACCTGCAGCCGGAGATCGGCCAACTCGAGTCCGAGGACCTCGGCGACCACCGCGGCCAGGACGGAGTCGGAGCCCTGGCCGATCTCGGTCTCGCCGCAGAAGACGGCGACACCGCCGCCGCGGTCCACGTGCAGGGTGACGCCCGACTGCGGCATGTGGTTCCAGTAGATCGGCAGGCCGGCGCCGCAGAGATAACTGCCGCAGGCGAGGCCGAGGCCGCGGCCGCGCGGGAGCTTCCCCCAGCGCTCGCGGTAGCCCGAGCCGGCGACCACCGCCTCGATGCAGCGCGCCAGCGCGATCGTGCCGAGCTTCAGCCAGTTGGCGGTGACGGTGTTCGGCTCCTCGACCATGCGCAGCCGCAGGTCGGCCGGGTTCTGGCCGAGCGCGACGGCGATCTGGTCGAGCTGGACCTCGAAGCCGAAGCGCGGCTGCGGCGTGCCGTGGCCGCGCTTGGGACCGCACGCCGGCTTGTTGGTGAAGGCGCGGATCGACTCGAACTTGTAGCGCGGCAGGCGATAGGTCACCGTCTGCAGGGCGCCGGTGTAGTAGGTCGAGGCCACGCCGTAGCTGCCGTAGGCGCCGCCGTCGAGCGTCGTCTGCAGCGTCTGCGCGGTGAGCGTGCCGTCCCGGCGCACGCCGGTCTTGAGCCTCATCAGCACCGGATGCCGCCCGCGATGGCAGTAGAAGACCTCCTCGCGGGTGAGCGAGATCTTCGCCGGACGGCCGAGCTTCAGGGCCATCGCCGCGCAGACGATCTCGTGCCCGAACGGATCGCTCTTGCCGCCGAAGCCGCCGCCGTTCGGCGTCGCCACGACGCGGATCCGCGACGCCGGCAGCCCCAGCACCTTGGTGAGCGCGCGGTGGAGGTAGTGCGGCGTCTGGGTGGACGACCAGACGGTCACCCGGCCGTCGTCCTCGGGCAGCGCCACCGTGGCGTGCTGCTCCATCGGCAGGTGTGTGTTGCCCTCGTAGAAGTAGGTGTCCTCGAAGATCCGCTCCGCCTCGGCGAAGCCGGCCTCGACGTCGCCGAAGTCCATGTGGAACTCCCAGCTCAGGTTGCCGGGACGGTCCTCGTGCACCAGCGGC
>JBGARM010000527.1:0-2210 GCA_044230215.1 Thermoanaerobaculia bacterium
GATCCCGGCCTGCCGCCGATCGCCGCCTTCCGCGCCTTCGCCCACGAGTTCGGCACTCCCAACATGCTCGTCGTCGGCCTCGAGGGGGCGGAGCCGGAGCGTCTGCGCGCCGCCGTCGACGAGTTGGTGCCGCGCCTCGCCCGCCTGCCGGGAGTGCGCGGCGTTCTCGCCCGCCTGCCCTACGACTTCTCGCAGTCGGCCCTGCCGGGTTTCGAGCCCTACTTCGCCACCCAGGATCGTGAGCTCTACTTCCTCTTCGTCCAGCCGGACGACCCCGAGTCGAGCGCCGCGACCATCGCGCCTTTCGTCGCCGCGGTCGAGGCCGAGCTCGGGCGCGCTCCCCTCGCCGCCCACGGCATCCGCGCGAGCCTCACCGGCCTGCCGAAGTACGCCATCGACGATCGCGACGTCATCCAGCGCGACGTCTCGCGCATCACCGCCCTGTCGTTCGCAATCATCTTCGCGCTCTTCGCAGTCACCTTCGCCTCCTTCCGGCGACCGCTCGCCGCCATGGCGACGCTGGCCGTCGCCGTCGCCACCCTGCAGGGGCTGGTGGCCCTCTGGCCCGGCCATCTGACGCTGCTCTCGGCGTTCGCCGGCTCGTTTCTCTTCGGGCTCGGCATCGACTACGGCATCCATCTCATCGACCGCGTCGAGGAGCTGCTGGCGAGCGGCGAGGACCTGGCTCCGGCGATCGTCGAAGCCGTGGCGGCACTCGATGCGGGCCTGGTGACCGGTGCCGGGACGACCGTCGCCTCCTTCCTCGCGCTCACCTTCTCCGGCTTCCGCGGCTTCGCCGAGCTCGGCGCCATCTCCGCCGCCGGCATCGCGCTCTGCCTGGTGGCGATGGTCACCTTGCTGCCGGCGCTCCTCGTCCTCGTGCCGGCGCGACGGCGCCGCGAGACGCCGCTGCTCGACCGCCGCTTCGGGCGCATTCTCGTCACCCTGCACGGCAGGCCGCTCGCCGGCGTCCTGGTGCTCGCCGCGCTGGCCCTGGCGACGGTCGGGATACCGCGGTTCGACGAGGACTACCTCAACCTGCAGCCGAGGGACTCCGCGGCGGTCCGTCTCGAACGCGCCATGGTCGCGCGTTCGACCTATTCGCCGCAGTTCGCCGCCTTCGTCACGCCTTCCCCGGCGGCCGCCCACAAGCTGGCGGGCGCCCTCGCCCTCGATCCGACGGTCGGGGCGGTGAGCTCGGTCGCCGAGCTCGACCGCCTGGCCGCCATCGGCGCGAAACCGACGGCGGAGGCGGCGGCCTTCCGCTCCCACTTCGTCAGCTCCGACGGCCGGTCGGCGGTCTACGCGTATCCCAACGGCGACATCTGGGACCCGGTGCGCCGGGACGAGTTCCTGGCCCACATGCGGCGGTTCGATCCATCGGTCACCGGGATGCCGGTCGTCGGCGGTTTCATGATCGAGCTCTCGCGCCATGCCTTCCGCGTCGGCGTCCTCCTCGCCGCGGTCGCCGTCCTGCTGATCGTGGCCTGGGACTTCCGCGACCCGTTGCGCACGGCGATCGCGCTCCTGCCGACCGGGCTGACGCTGCTGGCGCTGCCGGGCCTCATGCGCCTCGCCGGGCTCGAGCTCAACCCGCTCGACGTCATGGCTCTGCCGGTGGTGATCGGCGGCGCGGTCGACAACGGCCTGCAGCTCGTCCACCGCTTCGTCGCCGAGCGCGGCGACCTGCGCCGCGCGCTCGCCGGCACCGGGCGCTCGCTGGCGCTCGCCGCCGTGACCTCGATCGCCGGTTTCGGTCTGGTCGCCTTCTCGGACCACCGCGGCCTGGCGAGCTTCGCTCTCCTGCTCACGATCGGTCTGGCGGCGGTCCTGGTCTTCTCCATGCTCGTCCTGCCCACCGTGCTCGAGCTCGCGGCGCCGCGGCTGCTGCGCGAGCGCCGCGTCGCGGGAGGGCCGTCGTGAACCCGCGCGCCGGCCGTCTCGTTACGTACGCCCGCCTGGTCCAGCTGCAGCACACGCTGTTCGCGCTGCCCTTCGCCCTCGCCGGGGCCTTCCTCGGGGCGCGTGGAGTGCCAGGAGCCGGGGCCTTTCTCGCGGTCGCCGCGGCCATGTTCGGACTGCGCACGGCGGCGATGGCCTTCAACCGTATCGTCGACCGGCGCTTCGACGCGCGGCTGCTCGAAGCGCAGCGCCACCTCGCCGCGAAGCAGCGGCGCAGCAATCCGCCGGCGCACCTGGCGCTCGTCGAT
>JBGARM010000528.1:0-2196 GCA_044230215.1 Thermoanaerobaculia bacterium
GTCCAGTACGGCGCGCCGAACTGGGGCTGGGGAGCGGTGCTCGGATCCGGCGTCTCGCTCGACGGCGGCGGCGACATCGGCTACTTCCCGCGCGACCCCTTCAGCAACGCGACCGCCGAAGGCGACTACAACCGTCGCTTCGTCGCCTCTTCCGCCAGCATGAACTTCGAGCTCCCGCCGACCGCTGCGCTCGGAGTCTGGTGGGGAGTCACCGACAGCCTGAAGCTCGAAGGGGACGTCGTCTGGAGCGGCTGGTCGACGCTCGACCGCACGCGCATCGACATCGGCATCGATCCGTATGCGGCAACCCCGCCGGCCCTCGACCGCCGGCGCGACTGGAGGGACGTCGTCGCGCTGCGCCTCGGCGCAGAGTGGACCCTTTCGCCGATGTGGTCGCTGGGCGGCGGGCTCGCTTTCGAGCCCAGCCCGGTGCCCGACGCGACGATCGAGCCCGGCTTCTCGCAGGGGGACGCGACGGTCCTCGCCTTCGGCGCCTCGTGCAATCTGGACGGGCTGTCGTTCGACGTCGGCTACTCGTATCACCAGTCCGACGATCGCAAGGCGTTCCTCGACGGCTACGACTTCCCCTACCCCGGCACCTTCAGCAGCCGCGCCCAGGTCTTCTCGATCTCGGCCCGCTGGCGGCGGTAGGCGCGGTTCAGGGGACGGTCGCGGACCACTGCGTCGTGTCGCCGCTCTCGAAGCCGTCCTCGAAGAGGCCGGCCCAGTCCGCCCAGGGGCAGCCGGCGCCGTCGTGCACGCAGTCGATCCGCCCGGCGCCGCCGTTGACGACGTAGAGCTCGCCCAGCCGGTCCTCGGCGAAGCCATAGACGCCGGCGCCGACGTCCTCCCAGCAGGTGGCGGTCGCGGTCGAGGGCGTCGCCGGGTTGAGCGTGTCGGACAGCCAGAGCTGGCCACAGCCGTTGTCGCTGTAGATGTAGCGCCCGCTCATCGCGGGCACGCGCGCGCCCCGGTAGCGATAGCCGCCCATCGCCGACGACCAACCGCCCGGATTCGAATGACAGAGGATCGGATCGGTATAGCCGCTGCCGCGCGTCGGATACTGGCAGGTCGCGCTCGGATCGACCGGACAGCCGGAGTTCGAGCAGCCGGAGGGGCCGGTCGAGCTGTTGTCGCAGCCCTCGCGGCAGACCCAGCCGAAGTTCACCGGCGTCGAGGCCGGCGTCGCCGCGGCGCGCAGGTTGAACTCCTCGTAGTTGTCTTGCCCGACGTCGCCGATGTAGAGGTCGCCGGTCTGGCGGTCGAAGCTGAAGCGGAACGGATTACGCAGACCGATTACGTAGACCTCGTTGCAGGCGTTCGCCTGTCCGGCAAAGGGATTGTCGTTGGGCACGGTGTAGTTCGCGCCGTCGAGGCCGCACTCGGGCGCGACCGGGCTCGGAGCGAGGCCCCGGACGTCGATGCGCAGAATCTTGCCGAGCAGGGTGTTCGGGCTCTGGCCGTCCGCCGGAAAGCCGACGTTGCCGTCGCAGAAGCCGCCGCCGTCACCGGTCGAGATGTAGAGATAGCCGTCGGGACCGAACGCGAGATGGCCGCCGTTGTGATTGGAGGCCCCGTGGGTGATGTGGAAGAGCAGCGTGCGGGTGGTGCTCGCCACGTCGGGATTCCCTCCCGACCGCAGATAACCCTCGACGACGATGTCGCCGCTGGCGATCGTAGGCGAGGCCTGCGCCCGGCTGGTGTAGTAGACCCAGAACCGGCCCGTGGTCGCATACTCGGGATCGAACGCCATGGACAAGAGTCCGCGCTCGTTGCCGTCGTAGTTCACCTTGTCGAGGCCCGAGCCGGCGCCATCGTTGCGGAGGTCGAGGAAAGGCGTCGCATTGAACGTGTGGGTCACCGTATTCCAGACCAGAATCGCCCCCTGCTGGGTGGCGACGAAGCGATGGTGCAGCCCGTCGCCGGGGTCGACGAAGGCAATCGGAGTGTCGGCGCCAGCCGGAAACGAGGTATCGGCGATGTAGGTCGAGACGGCGCCGGGGATGGTCGGCGCGCAAGCCGTACAGCTGCCGTTCTGGCAGGTCGAGATCGCGGCGAGCGGCGCGACTGTGGCGCCCACGGCGAGCGCGACGGCGACGGCGAGCCAGGTGCGGGCGCGACGCCCGGCGGAACGGTCGGTGAAATACGGATCCATGGTCGAAGCCTCCTGCAGCATCCTAGGAAAGGTGCGGTCGA
>JBGARM010000529.1:0-2193 GCA_044230215.1 Thermoanaerobaculia bacterium
AATCTCTGCCCGTCAGCGGTGGTGAAGACGGCCTCCGCGGCGCCGGTGATCAGGATGAGCAGGAACTCGTCGCGGCTGCCGCGTGGCGCGATCATCTTGCCCGGCCCGGCCGGCCAGAGCTCGCAGCCGGAGAACAGGCGCTTCAGTTGGTCCCCGGAGAGCCGTTCGACGATCGAGGTGCTCGCCAGGCCCTGCCAGAGGTGCTCGACCTCCACCGGCGAAGTCCGCGCCAGCGGATCCTTCCCCTGATCCGCCTCGACCAGGCCCTCGATCGCCAGAACCCGGCTGTGCTCGAGGGCCTTCAGGCGCTGGATGCGCTGCATCTTGGCGCGCACCGTGTCGTCCCCCGGCGCCAGCCGCGAGACCTTGGAGAGCTGCGCCAGCGCCTTGTCGTAGAAGCCGTCGTCGGTGTACATGTCGGCGACGTAGAGAAACTCGTCGAGCGCCTTTGCACCCTTGCCGACCTGGGCGTAGACCTCCGCCAGCCGGAGATGCGAGTGTAAGTCGTTGGGGTTGTCGTGCGTCTTCTTTTCGAGACGCTCGATCGCCTCTTCGTAGCGTTCGAGGACGATCAGATCCTCGACCGTCAACTCGTGCGTCGGCGGCACTGGGGCCGCCTTGCCGAACAGTTTCTTCAACATGACCTTGCCCTTCAGTCTACCAGCGCCCGGTCGCGCCTGTCGCCCCCTCGAGCGCCGCGGTAGCGCACTCCTGGCCCCTTTTCGCCTGCGGCTAGAGAGGGTGGCGCGCACTTTGCTATAGCCACTCACGAAGGACAGCGCGGAGGAGAGAAATGGCTACCCTGAATTCGCACCTGACTGGATCGAAGCGGACTTCCTGGACGCTCGCAATGGCGCTGCTGCTCGCGGCGCCGGGCTTCGCCGCAAGCTCCGCCGGCAGCGCGCCACCTCCACCCGCGGGGGCGGTCGACGGCGCTCCGCTGGCCGACGAACGCGCCAGCTACTCGTTCCTGCGCACTCTCGAAGGGACGGCCACGGCCGCGTCGGCAGGCGAAGGGGTCGGCGATACGCTCGAGGTCAATCAGCCGCTGCTCACCGGCGACCTCGTCCGGGTCGGCTCGCGCTCCCGCCTGGAGATCACGCTCTCCGACCGCAATCGATTGCGCCTCGACGCCGACACCAGCGTCGTTCTCGAGCGCCTCGCCTTCTCCGGTGACCGGGAAGAGCGGGTGACGGTTCTCCGTCTCGAAGGCGGCGAGCTGCTCCTCGAAGTCTCCGACGAAGCGCTGGGGGACGAGCTGCCGCGCGTCATCACCGCCAACGCGACGGTCTACATCCAGCAGCCCGGCCAGTACCGCATCGAAGCCGGGGTGGACAACGACGGCCAGGCCTGGACACGCGTCGTGACCCGCCGCGGCTACGCCGAGATCGTCACCGACCGCGGCTCGTCCGTAGTTCGCGAAGCGGAAGCGATGACCGCGCTGGGAGACCGCCTGACACGTCTCGAGCTCGCCGCCGCCGACGAGCCGGACGCGCTCGAGAGCTGGGGGGCCGAGCTCGCCGACCGGGCGCAGAGCGCCTCCCGTAGCGCGCGCTACGTGGAGCCTCAACTCGCCTACGACGCCGCACCGCTCGACCAGGCGGGCGACTGGGTGGAATACGAGAGCGTGCGCTATTGGCGGCCGTACGTCTCTTCCGCCTGGCGACCCTACTGGCAGGGGCGATGGGACTGGACGCCCTCGGGCTACACCTGGATCTCCTACGAACCGTGGGGCTGGGTTCCCTATCACTACGGCCGTTGGTGCAGTCTGCCGGGCTACGGCTGGGCCTGGCGGCCCGGGGCGGTCTACTCTCCGGCCTGGGTCTACTGGAACTGGACGAGTGACTGGGCCGGCTGGGTGCCGATGGGCTACTACAGCCACTTCTACAACCCCTGGTACGGCGACAGCTTCCGCTACGGCGTCTATGGCTGGGCCGGCGGTGGCTGGGGAATCTACTCGCAGTGGAATTTCGCCCCCGTGCACTGCTTCCGCGACCGCCACTTCCGCGGCAACATGCGGACCGGGCGGGACCGCGAGCACGAGTCTCGTCTGCCCGCGCCGCCCCGCGGCCTGGTGACGACCGACACGCGCGACTGCCGGCCGGACCGCATCGACCGCACCGAGGACCTGCTGCACGAGATCGGCAAGCGCAATCGCGTGGTCGTGGGACAGGATCTGCCCGACGTCACCGA
>JBGARM010000052.1:0-12170 GCA_044230215.1 Thermoanaerobaculia bacterium
AGCCCGTTCAAGACCGCCTCCGGCCAGGGTGGGGCAGGATTGGTGATCCTCCTGGCGGGATCGGGCTCCGGACCGACCGACGCCGGCATCGCGCGGGTCTGGCAGCAGGATTCGCCGGCAGTGCCCGACCTCTCCGAGCCGGGCGACCATTTCGGCCGGGTGCTGGCCTTCGGCGACTTCGACGGCGACGAGAACGCCGATCTCGCCGTCGCGGCTCCCGACGAGGACGACGGCGTCGGCCATGCCGATCTCGGCGCGGTGACCGTGCTGCGGGGCTGCCTGTTCTGCGACGGCTTCGAGGCCGGCGGCTTCGGCGCGCCGTCGCCGGTCGCCTGGTCGGCGATCGCGCCGTGAAGCGACCGCCGCCAGCGCGGCGGGCGGTCCATTGTCGGAGCGGCGAAAAGGGGTTAGCTTCGCCCTCGTGTCCGCGGAGCGTCTCGAAGTTCTGCTGGAGCGCGCGCGTGGCGGCGACGAGCGGGCGTTCGACGAGGCGTACGCGGCGGTCTACGAGGAGATCCGCAAGGTCGCCCGCTGGCAGCGGCGGTCGCGCAACGCCGGCGAGACGCTCTCCACCACCGCCCTCGTGCACGAGGCGTACGTGAAGCTCGCCGGGCCGGTCCGCCTGGGGCTGCAGAATCACCACCATCTGATCGCCCTGGCGGCGCGGGCCATGCGCCAGATCCTGGTCGACGCGGCGCGCACCCGCCTGCGGGCGAAGCGCGGCGGGGGAGCGCTCGCGGTCGACCTCGACCCGACGGAGATCGCGGCACCGGTGCTCGCCGAGGAGCTGGTGGCTCTCGACGGCGCTCTGGAGCGCCTCGCCAGTCACGACGAGCGCCTGGCCCGCCTGGTCGAGTGGCGCTACTTCGGCGGCATGACCGACGCCGAGCTCGCCCGGGCGCTGGACCGCGACGAACGCACGATCCGGCGCGACTGGGTGAAGGCGCGCGCCTTCCTGGTCCGCGAGCTCGGCGGCCCGACTCCGGACCCTGCGTGAGCGCCGCCAGCGAGCCCCAGCCCGCCTGGGCGCGCCTCTCGGCGCTGCTCGACGAGGCGCTCGATTTCGTCAATGCGGACGAGCGCGCCGCCTGGCTCGAGGATCTCGCCCTTCGCGAGCCCCTGGCCGCGCGCGAGCTCGCGCTGCTGCTCGCCGCCGCCGCGACCGAGCGCTCGCCGTTCGAGGATCCGTCGGGCAGCGGACGCTACGTCGGGCTGGTCGAGGCGGGCGAGGAGGCTACGGTCAGCCGCAGCGGCGCGGAGATCGGCGGCTGGAGACTGTTGCAGCGCATCGGGCGCGGCGGCATGGGCGAGGTCTACCTCGCCGAACGCACCGGCGCCGATTTCCGCCAGCGCGCCGCGGTGAAGCTCCTCGCACCCGAGGCGCAGCATCCGGAGTTGCGCTCGCGCTTCGCCCGCGAACGACGGATTCTCGCCGCGCTCACTCACGACGGCATCGCGCGCTTCCTCGACGGCGGTATCGCCGCCGACGGGACGCCCTACCTCGCGCTCGAGTATGTCGACGGGGAACCGCTCCTCGCCTGGTGCCGCAGCCGGCGCGCATCGGTCGCTCTCCGCCTGCGCGTCTTCGTCGACGTCTGCGACGCCGTCGAGCACGCCCACTTCAATCTCGTCGTGCACCGCGACCTCAAGCCCTCCAACGTGCTCGTCGACCGCGAGGGAAGAGTCAAGCTGCTCGACTTCGGTATCGCCAAGATCGTCGAGCCCGAAGACGACTCCGATGCACCTGCCGGCGAGCGCACGGAGCTCGGCGCGATGACGCCGCGCTACGCCGCGCCGGAGCAGCTCGCCGGCGGCGTCGTCACTCCGGCGACCGACGTTTACGCCCTCGGCCTGCTGCTTTTCGAGCTCCTCGCCGGGCGCCCGCCGGTGGCGCCCGTAGCCGGCGATCCGTTCGCCGCCGCGCGCCTCCTCGCCGAGCGCGGTGCGCCGCGCCTTGCAGCGGTCGCAGAGATCGACTCGTGCCGCCCCGAAGGCCGCCGGCTCCGGCGCGCCCTGCCGGGCGACCTCGACCGGATCGTGGCGCGCGCCACGGCGTCCGAGCCGCGGCAGCGCTACCGTTCGGCGGGTGCCCTCGCCGACGACCTGCGGCGCTTCCTTGCCGGCCGGCCGGTGGCGGCGAGCAGCGACGATCGCCTCGATCGCGCGCGGAAGTTCCTGCGTCGCCACCGGGTGGGTGCGGCGGCGAGCCTCGCCATCCTGCTTTCGGTTGTCGCCGGTGGCGTCGCGACGGTGCATCAGGCCGATCTCGCCGGGCGTGCCGCCGCGGTGGCCAAGACCGAGGCTGCGCGCTCCGCCGCGGCGTTCGACTTCCTGCTCAAGCTCTTCGCGCGCTCCGATCCCGCCGAGTCGAAGGGCAGGGTCTACACCGACGACGAGCTGCTCGATCTCGCCGCGGCGGAGGTCGGGCGCACCTTTGCCGGCCGGCCGGAGCTCGCGGTGCAGATCTACGAGCACCTGGCGGCGATCCGGCTGCAGCGTTCGCAATACAGCCAGGGGCTGGACCTTGCGCAGCGGGCGCTCGACCTGCGGCGACGGCTGGACGGCCCGGCCGCCGTCGCGACGGCGAAGACGCGCCGCCTCGTCGGCAGCCTCCTGGCGCTGCTCGACCGGCCCGCCGAAGCGCTCGGTTTCTATCGTGTCGCGGTCGCGACTCTCTCCTCGGCTGGCGAGAGCGGCGAACCGGCGTCGGTCGAATATCTCGACGCGCTCACCGGTCTTGCCGGAGTCGAGGTCGAGCTCGGGGACCTCGACACGGCCGAGCGCACGGCCAGGGGGGCACTCACCCTGGCGGATGCTGCGTTCGGGCCCGATTCGGCGCCGGCCTTCGCCGCTGCGCGCGAGATCGCCGCGATCCTGAGCCGCAGCGGTCGCAGCTCCGAGGCGTTGCCGTATTCCGAGCGCGCAGCAGCCCTCGGCCGCAAGCTCTATGGTATCGAGTCCCCGGACACGCTGGTGGCCTATGGCAATCTCGCGATCCTGGCGAGCAACCTGGGCGAGAACCGCAGGCTGCGCGAAATCCTCGACGAGATCCAGCCGATCGAGCTGCGGATCTTCGGGCCCCGCCGCACCGACACGCTCGTGCTCGCGCGGCTGCGGGCCAACCTCGAGGAGCGTGAGGGGCATTTCGCCGCCGCCAACGCCGCCATCGACGGCGCCGTCGAGACTCTGCGTATTGCCGGCGCCGACGCCGGGAATGCGCTCGGCTGGACGCTGCAGCACGCCGCGACGCTGCGGGTCGCGGCGGGCGAGTTTCAGGCGGCAGAGAAGCTCGCGCGCGAGGCGGTTGGATTCATGCGCACGGCGAACGGGACGGACGAGCCGGCGATGCTCGCTGGCCTGGCGGCCGCCCTCATCGGCCAGGGCCGGCTGGCGGAGGCGCGGGTCGAGCTCGCGCAAGCGGACCGGATCCAGCGGGAGCGGGGCGAGGTCGCCGGCGCTTGGCGGGCCGAGACCCTGCTGCAACGCGGTCGGGCGGCGGCGCTCGCGGGGGAGCGGGCGGCAGCGCGGCTGGATCTGGAGGCTGCCGCCGAGCTCTCCTCCCAGGCGGCGGAGGGCGGCAATCGCTCGACCGCCAGGGCGCTCTTCGCTCTTCTCCAGGTCCTCGACCCGGCGGAGCGTGAGCGCCGCTGCGGCGAGCTGCTGGAGCGCGCGACGCGGATCGAGGCGCGCTTTCTCGCCCCGGATCATCCCGAGCGTCGGGAGATGGAGCGCGCGCTCACGCTCTGCGGCTCGCCTTCGTAGGCGCCGGCGCCGCTTGCCGCCCATCGGTCAGAATGGTCCGATGCTGGTCCTCGGCAGCCACGAAGCGAACACCCTGGCGCAGTTGGCCGACGTCGCGCGGCGGGCCGAGCGGGTGGCGCTCATGGCGGACGGGCACCTGGGCTACATCATGCCGGTCGGCGGGGTTGCGGCCTACCGCAAGAAGGTCTCGGTCGCCGGGGTCGGCTTCGACATCGCCTGCGGCAACTGCGCGATGCGGACGGATCTGATCGCGGGCGATCTGCCGCGGGAGAAGCTCGAGTCGCTGGCCGACCGCATCCAGCGCGAGATCTCGTTCGGCATCGGCCGGACCAACGCTTCGCGCGACGCTCCCGACGACCACCCGCTGTTCGAGGACGAGGCGTGGAGCGCGGTGCCGTCCGGCCTTCACGAGCGCGAGCGCTTGCGCAACCTGGCGCGGGAGCAACTCGGCACGGTCGGTTCCGGCAATCACTACGTCGACCTCTTCGCCGACGAGACGGAGCGGGTCTGGGTCGGCGTCCACTTCGGCTCGCGCGGCTTCGGCCACACCATCGCCTCCGGCTTCATGGCGATCGCTTCGGGCCGCAAGTGGGGGGAGCGTGTGCCGGAGACCGAGGCCCTCTTCGAACTCGCGAACGACGAGGGCGAACGCTACTGGCGGCTGATGGAGCTCGCCGGGCGCTACGCTTACGCCGGGCGCGAGTGGGTGTGCCGCAAGGTGGCGACGGCGATCGTCGGCGGCGAGGTTCTCGACTTGGTCCACAACCACCACAACTTCGCCTGGCGCGAGCGCCATTTCGGCGAGGAGCTGGTCGTGGTGCGCAAGGGCGCGACGCCGGCGTTCCCGGGGCAGCCCGGATTCGTCGGCGCCTCGATGACCGGCACGTCGGTGATCCTGCGCGGCGCGCCCGGCGAGAGCGACGCGCAGCGGGCGGCGATGTTCTCCACCGTGCACGGCGCCGGGCGGGTGATGTCGCGCTCGGAAGCCGCCGGCAAACGCCACCGCTTCGGACCGAAGGCCGGCGCGCTGGTGCTCGGCGCCGACGGCAAGGCGGTGCGCCCGGGCAAGGTCTCCGACGAGATGCTGCGGACGGCGGTGGCGGAGTCCGGCGTCGTCCTGCGCGGTGCCGGCCCCGACGAGAGCCCGTTCGTCTATCGCCGGCTCGACGACGTCCTCGCGCAACAGCCCGGAATCGAGATCCTGCACCGCCTCCGCCCGCTCGCCGTCGTCATGGCGGGAGCCGACGAGCTCGACCCCTACAAAGACTGAGACGCCACGCCGCCGCCGCTGCGCTTCGACGCGCCTACTCGCGAGGCTGAACCTCGGGCGGAGCGTCCGGGTCGGGCGCCGTTGGAGTGGAGCAGCTGCTGTCCGGAGTGCCTTTCCGGCGCACGGCCGGATTGGGCACCGCTCAGGTGCGGACGCCGAAGCGCGGCAGAATCCAGGTCTGCAGCGCCCACCAGACGAGCAGGAAAGCGGCGAAAGTCAGGACGTCTCTCATGGGGAAGCCTTTCGCGCCGCCAGGGCGACGCTCTTCAAGAGTCGGTGTTCGCTTTCCGCGCGCTGCTCGAGGGCATCGCAGACCGTGCGGCAGATGGTGAAGGCGGCCGGGTCGATGACCCGGTAGAAGACGCTGGTCCCCTCTCGGCGCGAGGCGAGCACACCGCTCGCTCGCATCTTCGACAGGTGCTTCGAGACGTTCGCCTGGCTGCCGCCGACCACCGCCAGGACATCGGTGACGCAGAGCTCGCGGTCCTCGACGGCGTGCAGGATCTTGAGTCGCGTGGGATCGGCGAGCGCCTTCAGGCGTTCGGCAATCCGCTCGAACAGCTCGTCAGACGGCTCCGGGCTCATTGTTCCTCCAGCATACGGCTTCGCGCCATTACGACTCCTTGACACCCGCCTTGCGCAGGATGGCCATCATCGGGCACCACTTCGAGAAAGCCGACTGCAGCAGGTTCAGGCCGACGAAGGCGGTGAAGAGATAGAAGCCCGGATGGACGAACCAGCCCAGGGCGACCGAGAGGAGGATGAAGAATCCGGCGATCAGGCGCAGCGCTTCGTTGACGTTCATGGGTTGTTCTCCTCGGAGGGAAGATCTACGACAGCAGCGATGCCGACGGTGGCGACGTACATCCAGTAGAGCAGCGGAACCAGCACGAGGGTGAGCGCGGTCGAGACGACGACGCCCGAGATCAGCGCCACCGCGAGTCCCTGAAAGATCGGATCGAGCAGAATGACGACGCCGCCGACGACCAGCGCCGCGGCGGTGAGCGCGATCGGCCGGAAGCGGACCGCGGCCGCCTGGATGACCGCCCGGTCGAGGGGCTTCCCGGACTTGAGCTCGAGGTTGATGAAGTCGACCAGCAGGATCGAGTTGCGCACGATGATGCCGGCGAGCGCGATCACGCCGATCATCGACGTCGCGGTGAAGAACACGCCGCCGAAGGCATGCGCCGGGATTACGCCGATGAGAGTCAGCGGAATCGGCGCCATGATGATGAGCGGCGTGACGAACGAGCCGAACCAGCCGACGACCAGCAGGTAGATGAGGACCATCACGACGGCGAAGGCGATCCCCATGTCGAGGAAGACGTCGTGGGTGACCTGCCACTCGCCGTCCCAGATCAGCGTCGAGCGCGTGCTGTCGGCGGGCCGGCCGGAGAACAGGACCTCCATCGGCCGGCCGGAGGCGTCGCGCACCGCGGCGATCTTCTCCTTCATGTCGAGCAGGGCGTAGACCGGCGATTCCGAGGCGCCGGCGACGTCGCCCACGACGTAGGTCACCGGCCGCAGGTTCTTGTGGTAGACGAACGGCGCTCGCTCGCTGGCGACCGGGCGGACCAGCTCGGAGAGCGGCACCAGCGCGCCGGCTGCTCCCTGCACGCTGACGGCCAGGAGCTCGCCTTCGCCGGCGCGCTGCGCCCGATCGAGGCGCAGGACGACCGGCACGGGCTCGCGCGAGCGCGGATCGGCGAGGTGCGCCGCATCGGCGCCGGCGAGGGCGACGCGCAGGGTGCGCGCGATCGCCTCCGGTGAGACGCCGGCGCGCGCCGCCTTCTCGCGGTCGACCTCGAAGTCGAGACGCGGACCGGGCCCTTCGACGAACCAGTCGACATCGACGACGCCGGCTGTGCTCTCGAAGACTCCCTTGACCTGGCCGGCGAGATCGAGACGCTCGGCGGCAGTGGGGGCGTAGATCTCTGCCACCAGGGTGGAGAGCACCGGCGGCCCCGGCGGCACCTCCGTCACCTTGACGTTGGCGCCGTGGCGCGCGGCGATCGGCGCGAGCAGCGGCCGCAGCGACTTGGCGAACGGATGACTGGCGGTGGCGCGATCGTGCTTGGGCAGGAGGTTGACCTGGAGGTCGGCCACCAGCGGCCCGGAGCGCAGGAAGTAGTGGCGCACCAGGCCGTTGAAGTTGAACGGCGCCGAGGTGCCGACGTAGGTCTCGATGTCGGTCACCTCCGGCAGCCCGCGGAGCGCTTGCGCGAGCTCGCGCGCCACCGCGGCGGTGTGCTCGAGGGTCGTCCCCTCGGGCATGTCGACCACCACCTGCAGCTCGCTCTTGTTGTCGTGCGGCAGCATCTTCACCGCCGCGATGCGCAGCGGAAAGAGCGTCGTCGAGGCGAGCAAGAGGACGGCGACCACGCCGAGCAGCGCCCAGCGGCGGGCGCGCTTCTCGAGCAGCGGCCGGAAGAGCCGCTGGTAGAGGCGGTGGAGGCGGTCCTCCTGCTGCGTCTCCTCGGCCAGAGTGTCGGGAAGGGCGCCTCCGGCGGCGAGCTTGCGCTCGGCGAGCTCCGTGGCGTGCTTCTTGAACAGGCGATAGGTCAGCCACGGCGAGACGACGAAGGCGACGACCAGCGAGAACAGCATGGCGGCCGAAGCGTTGATCGGGATCGGCCGCATGTACGGTCCCATGAGGCCGGAGACGAAGGCGAGCGGCAGCAGCGCGCCGATGACGGTGAAGGTGGCGAGGATGGTCGGATTGCCGACCTCGTCGGTGGCGTGGATCGTCGCCTGGCGCGGGTTCGTCCATCCCAGCTGGTAGTGACGATGGATGTTCTCGACCACGACGATGGCGTCGTCGACCAGGATGCCGATGGCGAAAATGAGCGCGAACAGCGTCACCCGGTTGAGGGTGTAGCCGAAGAGGTACGACGATGCGAGGGTCAGGGCGAGGGTCACCGGCACGGCGACCGCCACGACGACCGCTTCGCGACGTCCGAGCGCCACGGCCATCAGCAGCACGACCGAGATCGTCGCCAGGCCGAGATGGTTCATCAGTTCCGACGATTTCTCGTCGGCGGTCGCGCCGTAGTCGCGCGTCTTGGTGACCTCGATGTTGCCGGGGAGGACCGGACCGCGGAGGCGCGCCATCAGGGCGTCGAGCTCGGTGACCAGCTGCACGGCGTTGGTGCCCGGCTTCTTGGCGACGGCGAGGGTGACCGCCGGAGTGTCGAGGCCGGCCGGCAGGTTCTTCTCCGCCCCCGCCGCGCCGCCGGTCATCCAGACGTACTGCGTCGGTTCGTCGGCGCCGTCGGCGACCGTCGCCACGTCGCGCAGGTAGACCGGGCGGCCGTCGTAGACCGCGATGACGGCTCCGCCGACTTCGTCGGCGCTGTGGAACAGCGCGCCGACTTCGACCTCGGTCTCGATGTCGCCGGCGGCGAACGAGCCTGCCGGCAGCTTCCAGTCGAGCCCGGAGAGCGCCTGGTAGACCTGCAGAACCGAGACCCGGTGCGCGGCGAGGCGCTCGCGGTCGAAACGCACGGAGACCGCGCGCCGGACGCCGCCCAGCACCGTCACCTGCGCCACCTGCGGATGGCGCACCAGCTCGGCGCGCAGCTCCTGCGCCACCTGGCGGAGCGCGAGCGGGGTCGCCGAGGTCGACCAGAGGGTGTAGCCGACGACCGGTACGTCGTCGATGCCGCGCGGCACGACCAGCGGGGTAGCGGCTCCCGGAGGAAGGCTTGCCGCCTGCTCGGCGAGCTTGGTGTGCACGGCAAGGGCCGCGCGATCGGGGTCGGTGCCGACCTTGTAACGCACGATCAGCATTCCGCCCGAGGGCTGCGAGGTGGAGTAGACGTACTCGACGCCCGGAATCTCGAACAGCGCCTTCTCGAGCGGCGAAACCAGCCGGCGTTCCACTTCGTCGGCGCTCGCTCCCGGCAGCTGCAGGAAGACGTCGACCATCGGCACCTTGATCTGCGGCTCCTCCTCGCGCGGCGTCACCAGCACGGCGAAGCCGCCCAGCAGCAAGGAGGCGATGACCAGCAGCGGCGTCAGCTTCGAGTCGAGAAAGGTCGCGGCGACGCGGCCGGCGAAGCCGGGTCCGGCAGGGGGTTGGGTTGCGGTCACGGCTGGACCTCTTCGAGGCGCGCTCCGGCGGGCGGGGCGACGGCCAGGCCGAGGGCGACCGACTCACCCCCCGCGAGACCGGAGAGGATCTCCACGGTCTCCGCGGCTCCGCCGACGCCCCCGGGGCCATGGCCCGCTCCGATGGTCACCACGCGGGACTGCGCATGGCCCGAGCTGTCCCGCACGACCACCAGGGTGAGCCCGCCGCTCTCGATGAGCGCCGCGCGTGGGACGGCCACCGTCTCGCGGCGCGCGCCGGCGAGAAAGGCGCGGCCGGCCGCGCCGGCAGGCAGATCGAGCGCCGGCAGGTCGATCTTGACGGTGTAGCTGTGCGAGACCGGATCGGGCCCCGGACTGATCTCGGCGAGCTTTCCCGCGATCTCGCCGAGGTCGGGTCGCGCATCCAGCGTGACCGCGACGGTCTGTCCGGGGACGAGACCGGCGGTTCGGGCGACGGTCTCGGGCACGGCGACGACGAGCCGGCGCCCGACGCTCGACTCGATCATGACCAGCGGCCGGCCGGGAGCCGCGAGGTCGCCGACCTCGACCAGCCGCGCTGCGACGCGGCCGGCGAACGGCGCGACGACGCGCGATTCGCGCGCCACCGAGCTCGCCGAGTCGACGGCGCCCCGCGCCTGCTGGACCGCTCCGGCGGCCTGCTCGTATTGCATGCGCGCCATGTCGAGCTCGAGGTCGGAGGCCGATTTTGTCGCCGCCAGAGCTTCGAAGCGCTCGCGGTTGCGCTTGGCCAGGGTCAGCGCGGCCTCGGCCTGCGCGAGCCCGCCCTGCGCCTGCGACACCTGGCCCTGGGCCGCCGTCGGGTCGATCGCGAGCAGCGTCTGTCCGGCGGCGACGGTGTCGCCGAGCTGGACGTGCACTGCTGTCACCATCGCCATGACGCGCGTCGAGACGGCGGTCGATCTCTCGGCGGCCACCGTGCCGGCGAAGCCGGTGCGCGACTCGGTGTTGAGGCGTTCGGCCACCGCGAGACGGGCGGCGACCGGCGGAGGCTCCGGCAGTCTGGCGGCTTCGTGCGCGCCACCGCAGGCGGCGAGGGAGAGCGCGGCGCCCAACGACAGAGCGGGCGACAGGGCGAGCTTCAGGGTGCGAGAAGGCAGGCGTGCGGTCATGGGTCGGGGCTCTTTCAGGAATGGGGCGTCGAACTGCCGAGGACGGTCTCCGGCTGGAGACCGGCGGCCAGGGCGAGATGCAGGTGAGTGAGCCAGGCGTCGGCGCGCGCCACCAACTCGCGCATCTCGGCCTCGCGTCGGGCGGTAGCGGCATCGAGCAGGTCGATCGACTTGACGACGCCGGCGCGGAAACGGTCTTCGACGATGCGCACGGTCTCCTCGGCGGCGGCGAGAGCGGCGGCGGCACCGCTGCGGCGGGGATGGCGGCCGGAATGGCGGCGGGACCGGGCGCGCTCGGCGGCGCCTCGGCGCGCTACCGCCGCGCGGTACGGAGCGCTTCACACTCCCTGGCGTCGCTCAGGCGCGCGAAGGCGATCGCGCCGGCGGCAAAGAGCTCTTCGGCGGCCGGCGCCGCGCTCTGGAGCTCGGGCACCTCGAAGCGCCAGGGGGCGAACCGGCGGGCGAAGGCGAAGAAGCAGGCGCGCAGGTCGTCGACGGAGCGGGCGTCGGCCGCTGCGAGCAGGTCGAACGGGTCCTGTTCTCTCATCTTGCCGAAGGCGCTGGCCACCGCTTCGCGAATGCGCGCCGCCTCCGCCGGCGAGAGCGCAGGCGCGGGCGCCGGGGCCGGCGGCGGGAGCGGCAGTTCCGTTTCGACCGGCGCCATCGGGGCGCCGGGCTCCGGCACGTCGAGAAGAGAGGTCGCGAGTGCCGGAGCGAGCGCCGGGGCGGTCGCCGGCGGCGGAGCTTCGGCGGAGGTGCGGCCGAGGCCCGGCAGGCGCTCGGCCGGAACGACGAGCCCGAGAAGCGCCAGGCCCCAGATCTGCCGCGAGAGCTCGTCGAGCGGCAGATCGACGAGCGGCAGCAACTCCTCCAACCGTCGCGGTGGCTCGAGCGCGGCGAGCAGCGCGCGCTCGCGCGCCGTCGGCCGCAGCTCGAGGGCGAGCGCCTCGGCGTCGGGGTGGCGGGCGAAGAGCGAGCCGGCGTGCGGTCCGATGGCGGCGTCGATCGTCTCCTGGGGCATGAAGCGCTCGATGCCGGTGAGGACGAGACGCGCGACCTTGACCTTGAGCGCCGCCGGCGTGGTGAACCCGCCGCTCTCGAAGGTGACCTCGCCCTCCCGCCAGGTGAAGAGGTCGAAGAGCTTGCGCGCCAGACTCTGCTGCAGCAGGCGCTGCAGCTCGACGGCGTCCATCTTGCCCTCCTCGACGAGGACCTCGCCGAGCAGCACGCCGCGCGCCACGGCACGCGAGAGGATGGCGTTGGCCTCCTCGTCGGTGAGCCGGCCGGCGGCGGCGAGGAAGCGGGAGAAGGTCTCGTGCGCGAGGTTCGAGCGGCATTCGACCGGCACGCCGCGATCGAGCACGACGCGCTTTTCGATCGGACCGCGACGCGCCACCAGCAGGCCGCTCGACTCCGCCGCCTGATGGGCGACGAGGAGCAACGGGAACGGCGTCGCCGCGAAGCGGACCGACGGCAGCGCGGCGATCTCGCGCAGATGGGCATGCAGTGGGAACACGTCGCCGGGATTGTACGGCGGTTGGGCCCTGGCGGTGTATCGGCGCCGGCGAGCTCTGCCGCGGCGGCCGGGAGCCCCGGAAGCTACTGCCGGATCGAGAGGCCGGCGCTGCCGTCCCAGGTCACCAGGGCGATCCTGCCGGCGGGCAGCTCGACGGTGCGATCGAGCCGGCCGCGCGGCAGGCCGGCGGCGATCGCCTCGGGTGTGCCCGGCGGCACCTCCGGCGCGAGACTCACGGCGAGCTCGTGGCGACCGGCGGGGAGCGCGACCAGCTCGTCGATGACCAGCGGGCGGTCGCTGCGCAGGCCCCGGCGCTCGGCGCGGATGTCGTGCGCCAGCGCGCCGTCGACACGCAGGGTCAGGCGGTAGGCCACCGGCCGCTCTTCGCAGATTCGCGGCT
>JBGARM010000530.1:0-2190 GCA_044230215.1 Thermoanaerobaculia bacterium
GAGGTCGCCGCCTCGCTTTACATCCACCCGTTCATGTTGTCTCGTTGGCGCAAGGAAGCGCGCGAGGGACTGATCGTGGCGAAGAAGAAGGTCGAGCTCGATGCCGAGGTGGCTGCGGAGTTGAAGGAGCTGCGCGAGCTGCAGATCTATGCGGGCTGATGCCGTGACGCCGGCCGGCGGGAGCTGACGCGCCGATGCACGACGACCTGCGGCGGCAGATCGAAGAGCTGCCGGATTCGCCCGGCATCTACGTCTTCCGCAACGCCGACAGCGAAGCCCTCTACGTCGGCAAGGCGAAGTCGCTGCGCAAGCGCGTTCCGAGCTACCTCGGCAAGGATCTCGAGCCGCGCCTGGCGGCGATGGTCGAGCTGGCGGTGACCGTCGAGTGCGTGGCGACGGCGACCGAGGCCGCCGCGCTGATGCTCGAGAACAACTGGATCAAGCGTCACCGGCCGCGGTACAACGTGCTGCTGCGCGACGACAAGACCTATCCCTACCTCAAGCTGACCCGCGAACCGTGGCCCCGCCTGGTCTTCACCCGCCGCATCCGGCAGGACGGCGCCGAGTACTTCGGCCCCTATCTCCCCGGCGGCATGGCCCGCCGGGCGTTGAAGCTGGTCCAGAAGCTCTTCGGGGTTCGCGTCTGCTCGATCGAGATCGACGGCAGTCTGCCCCGCCCCTGCCTCTACCACGACATGAAGCGCTGCCTGGGGCCGTGCGTCGACGGCCTGACCTCGAGCGCCGAATACGCCGAAGCGGTCGAGAGCGCCCGACTCTTCCTCGGCGGCAGGACGGCGCCGCTGTGCCGGAGCCTGCGCGAACAGATGGAGGCGGCAGCCGAGAATCTCGAGTTCGAGCGCGCTGCCCGCCTGCGCGACCTGGTGGCGGAGATCGAGCGTCAGTCGACGCGTTCGCCGCTCTCTTCGGTGCACGACGAGGACATCGATCTCTTCGGCGTTGCGGTGCACGGCAATCAGGCGGCGGTGTCGATTCTAGTCATGCGCTCGGGGCAGGTGCTCGACCGGCGGGAGGTGTTCTGGGAGGGCGAGAGCGCTGCCGCGCCGCCGCAACTCCTGTCCGAGCTCCTGCCGCAGATCTACGACCAGACGACCTTTCTGCCGAAGGAGATTCACCTGCCGTTCGAGGTCGACGGCGAAGAGGCGCTCGCCGACTGGATGTCGGAGCGCAAGGGCGAGCGCGTCTACCTCCGGCATCCCGAGCGCGGCCCGAAGGCCGAGCGACTGCGCATCGCCGCCAAGGACGCCGAGTTCGCCTTTCGCCGGCGCTTCCGCATCGACCCGTCGCGCGACGCCGCACCGCGGGCCCTGGCGCGCCACCTCGGCCTGGCGAAGCCGCCGCGGTGGATCGAGGGCTTCGACATCTCGAATCTCCAGGGAACCTCCGTCATCGCCTCGATGGTGGTCTGGCGGGACGGTCGCATCCGCAAGGGGGAGTACCGCAGCTTCAATATCCGCAGCTTCGTCGGCCAGGACGACTTCCGCTCGATCGCCGAGGCGGTCGAACGCCGCTATCGCCGGCTGCGCGAGGAGTCCGGAGTCCTGCCCGACCTGGTGATGATCGACGGCGGGCGCGGGCAGCTGGGAGCCGCCGCCGCCGCCCTCGCCGGACTCGACCTCGAGGAACTGCCGCTCGTCGCGCTGGCCAAGCGCGAGGAGGAGCTCTACCTTCCCGGGACGCCGGAGCCCCTGCGCCTGCCGCGGCGGGACGATGGGCTGCGCCTGCTGCAGATGCTGCGCGACGAGGCGCATCGCTTCGCGGTGTCGCGCCACCGCCGGCAGCGTTCGACGGGGGCGTTGCGCAGCCGGCTGGAAGACATTCCGGGCGTGGGGCCGGCGCGCCGCAGGCTCCTGGCCAAGCGCTACGGGACCTGGGAGCTGCTCGGGGCGGCGCCGCTCGAAGAGATCCAGGAGCTGCTCGGCGGGGCGGTCGGCGCTGCCGTCCACCGCCATCTGCACGCCGACTCTCCAGCGCCGGCCGAGATGGACTAGACTCCCCGCGAGATGCACGGGCGGGCCGGCGAGCTGCGGGGAGACCTTCGGGAGCGAGCGATCTTCGATCTCATGCAGGAGCTCCATTTCGAACGCGCCTCCGGTGTCCTCGAAGTGGATGGCGGGGAACACAAGCGGCGCCTCTTCCTGCGCGACGGCAGCCTCTACCTCGCCGGCACCC
>JBGARM010000531.1:0-2181 GCA_044230215.1 Thermoanaerobaculia bacterium
GGCGCGCTGCAGGGCGAGTCCGGAACCGACGACGAGGGCTAGTCCGAGCAGGCCGGCGAGGGCCGCGCCAGCGCGGCGCGCCCGCGGCGCCGGACTCGCGAGACCGGCCACCGCGACGAAGAGCACGGCCGCCACGCCGAGGCCGAGGAGCGGGCCACGCGCCTGCGTGCGCAGGGCGATCGCGCCGGCGGCGAGCGCCAGCGCTGCCGCCGCCAGGGCGGCCCGGCGCTCCCCTGCGCGCCACCGGGCGAAAGCCCGGCCGGCGGCGAGCGGCACCAGCCAGACGAGCGCCTGGGCGAGGAAGAGCGGGTTGCCCTGGGCTGCGGTCGGTCTCCCCTGCCAATCGACCTGCCAGCGCAGCGGATCGAGTCCGGCCCACTGCACGAGAGCGTAGGCCACCAGGGCACCGGCCGCCGCCAGCACGGCGGTCTCGAGGCGCTCCCGGCTCGCCTGGGTCCGGAGCTCCCGGGCCGAGACGAAGAACAGGACGATCAGCGCGAGCTCGCTCGCCAGCCCGAAGAGCCGCGGCGGCGCGCCGAAGAGGCCGCGCCACGGATCGACTCCGGTCGCCGTGGTGAGGACGGCCGTGCCGGCCAGGGCGAGCGCCCAACGCGCCAGGGGAAGGGACGCGAGCGAGCGCGGGGGCGTCTCGTCGGTGGCGGATCGACCCCTGCCGCGCGTCGGGGTGAGCGCTGCCGACAGGAGAACGACGAGGGCCGCCAGCGCGAGGATCTGCAGGAGCAGAAAACGGTCGGACTCGGGTCCGAGCTCGCCGTAGGGATTCTGGAAGAGCAGCGCCACCGCCGCGGCCGCCCATCCCAGACCTTCGCCGGCGTAGGTCCAGGTCGGGCGCCGGAGCGCCCCGCTCACTGCGCCCCCCGGCCTGCGCCGTCGTCGGGCGGGAGCCGCGGCGGAAGAAGGACGCCAACCCAGAACCCGGCGCCCCAGGCGAGATGCATCGTCGCGAAGACGGCCGGCAGCGGCAGCGCCGCCCGCAGCCCCTGCCGAAAGGCCACCGAGCACGAGACGCCGACGCTCGCCAGGAGGTAGAGCGCGGCGACGCCCGGCAAGAGCCACACCGCCGCGGCCGGCAGCTGCGGCCGGCAGACTCCGCAGAGCGCGGCGAGCGTGGCGCACGCCGCGACGGCGAGCGCCGCGACGAGCGCCGGCGCCGCCAGCTGCCGCGGACGCAGCGACCGCGGGTGACGGCGCAGCATCTGCGCCTTCCAGTAGCCATAGCTGTAGAACTGCCGCGCCAGCGACGGCAAGTCGGGCCGCACGAGATAGGTCGAACGGATCGCCGGGTCGACGAGAATCCGACCGCCCGCGCGGCGGATGCGGTAGTTCATCTCGTAGTCCTGGTTGCGCACCATCGCGGCGTTGAATCCGCCGATCCGCGCGAACAGCGCGCGCGGGAAGGCGCCGAGGTAGACCGTGTCGACCTCTTCGACTTCGCGGGCGTAGCGAAAGCGGGCCGGACCGACGCCGAAGCGGCACTGCATCGCGGCGGCGATACTGCGGCCGAGCGGACTCGAGCCCTTGGGCGACATCGGGCCGCCGACGTTCTCGGCCCCCGAGTCCCGCAGCCGTTCGACGCACCGCCGCACGTAGTCGGGAGCGACGATCGTATGGGCGTCGATGCGCAAGAGAACCTCGCCCTGGGCGGCGGCGAGGCCGAGGTTCAAGGCCACCGGCACCCGGCCGCCGGGGTTGTCGAGGCGGCGGAAACGGGCGTCGAGAGCGGTCGCGCGGGCGACGATCTCGCGCGAGCCGTCGCCCGAGCCGCCGTCGACGACGAAAATCTCCAGCCGCTCCGGCGGATAGTCCTGCGCCTGCACGGCGCGCAGGCAGTCGGCGATCGAGCCGGCTTCGTTGCGCACCGGAATGATCACCGTCGCGAGGGGCCACTCGTCCGCCGCCGCCCCGACCCTCTGCGCCAGCGTCACGACGTCCGCCCGCCGGTGACCGCCCGGTCGGCGGCGCCGGTGAGCTCGCGATAGAGCTCCACCGTCGCAGCCGCCGATCGCCCCCAGGAGAAGCGCTCCCGCGCCGCCCGGCCGGCCTGCCGGCCGAGCTCCGCGGCGCCGGCGCGATCGCCGAGCAGGCGGCTCATCGCGCGCGCGAGCGCGGCGACATCGCCGGGCGGAACCAGCCTCTCCGCCGCGACCTCCGACAGCATCT
>JBGARM010000532.1:0-2176 GCA_044230215.1 Thermoanaerobaculia bacterium
GATCGCGCTCATTCGCTGGAGCTTATCCAATCGCCCCTTTGCTAAGGTCGCTGCATGAGTCGCGATCTGGCCCTGGTTCTCACCGGCGGCGGGGCGCGCGCCGCCTATCAGGTCGGCGTCCTGCGATTCCTCGCCGAGCGCCGCCCGGATCTCCGGGTGCCGATCCTCACCGGTGTTTCGGCCGGTTCGATCAACGCCGCTTTCCTGGCCTCGCACAAGGGGAGCTTCTCCGCCGCGGCGCAACGCCTCGCCGAACTCTGGCTCGACATGGAGCTCGACAACCTGCTGCGCACGGGTGCGCTGGCGCTGGCCGGAAAGGTCGGTCGCTGGGGCCTCCGCCTGTCGTCCGGCGGCGCCCGCTTCGCCCCCAGGGAGGAGGGGCTCGTCGACACCCAGCCGCTGCGGCGGTTCCTCGAGCTCCACCTCGGACGCGTCGACGGCGCGCTCGAGGGACTCGAAGCCAATCTGCGCGCCGGACGCCTCACCTCGTTCGCCCTCACCGCCATCGACTGGAGCACGGGCGAGACCGTCGACTGGGTCGCCGGCCGCCACCAGACCGCGCTCAAAGCTCCGTACCGCCGCACCGAGCACGGTCCGATCACCGTCGAGCACGTCATGGCCTCGGCCGCGCTGCCGATCCTCTTTCCGGCGATCCGCCTGCACGGCTCCTGGTACGGCGACGGCGGCATCCGCGAGGCCGACCCGCTCTGGCCGGCGCAGGCCCTCGGCGCCGGGCGAATTCTCGCCGTCTCGACACGGCCCGCGCCCTCCTCGTCGGGGGCGCCGATCTTCGGCCGCAAGCGTTACCCGCCGCTGGCGCAGATTCTCGGCGTGCTGTCGAACGCCATCTTCCTCGACGTGCTCGACGACGACTTCGCGCGTCTCGAGCTGCGCCGCCGCCTGCTCGAGAAGATCCCGCCCGCCGAGCGCGAAGGGCACCACCCGGTGCGCGGCATGCTGCTGCGGCCGACCGCCGACCTGGGCGCGCTCGCCGCGCGCTACCAGCGCGAGCTGCCGCGCGCCTTCCGCTTCCTCGTCGGCGGACTCGGCACCCGCGAGGGCGAAGGCGGCGACTTCCTGTCGCTGGTGATGTTCGTGCCCGAGTTCCTCGAGCGCCTGATCGAGCTCGGCGAGAGAGATGCCGCCGCGCGCGGCGAAGAGCTGCTCGACTTCGTCGACGGCTAGGCGACCGCTTCGCCCGCGGTCCGGCGGACGACGAAGACCGAGGCCGGAGGCAGGTTGATCCAGGTCATGCTCTCGCGGTGGGATTCGAGCCCCATCTCCGCCAGCAGTCCGCGCGCCGCCGGAAAAAACAGCGAGTAGGTGAACTGCACGATGTGGCCCTCGGGCTTGAGCAGCGCGAGCATCGCAGCAAGCAGGCGCTGCTGCTCGTCGCGCGGCCGGGTGAGCATGCCGAGGCCGGAGACCACGACGTCGGCGGTGCCGGGAGGAACGCGCGAGCCGGCGAGGAGAGAGGCCGCGTGCGTGGCATCGCCCTCGATCACCTGGATACCGGGAAAGCGCCGGCGCAAGAGCTCGCAGAAGGCCGGCACCGCCTCGACGACGACCAACCTGGGTATGCCCTTCGCCACCAGGGCGTCGGTGAGCGCCCCGGTCCCGCCGCCGAGTTCGACCACCGACTGGGCGCTGCCGACCGCCGCCGCCACCGCCTCGGCCAGCCGCTTGCTGCTCGGACTGACCGCGGCCACCGACATCGGCTTCTTCAGCCACTCGCGGTAGAAGTGCGCCGTCGCCTCCCGCTGCTCCCGATCGCGCAGTTTCTGCGGATCCGGACGCGGAGCGCTGGGAGAGGCCATGGGTGGATTGTACGAGATCTACCTCGCCCTTGATTTTTCGCGCCATGGGCGTAGGCTCCGCCGCACATTCAAACGCACCCGCGGGGAGGAAGACCATGGGTCAACTGCTGCGTGGCCGCCAGGCTTCGCGTCGAATTGCGGCTCTCGGGCTGCTGTTGAGCGCCGGCGCCGCAAGCAGCCACGCCCAGATTCTCACCGTCGACCTCTCGAACGACATCACCTGGACTGCGGACGCGGCGACGATCGACGACGAAGGTGCGCTGCGCGTCACGCTTCCTTCTGCGACAACAGGCGCGACGCATGTTCATGTGCTGGTATCCGACCTGAACGGGTCGCAGGTCTATCTCCATTCTTCTGTT
>JBGARM010000533.1:0-2138 GCA_044230215.1 Thermoanaerobaculia bacterium
CCCATCGAGCTCGGCGCCCTCCTCGCCTCGCGGGCGGTCTACAAGATCCTCGAGACGCGCGCCGAGCAGGGAGCGCAGGCGGTGTGGCTCGGCACGCGCAACAACGGCCTGATCCGCATGACCGAAGGGATGTGGCGGGCTTTTCAGCCGTTCCCCGAGACGCCGAACGTTCCGGTCACGGCCATCCTGCAGCGCGCGGAGGCCGACGGCGCCACTTCGCTCTGGCTGGGGACCGACGGTTACGGCGTCGCGGTGTGGCGCGCCGGCGTCTGGTCGCGGATCGACGCCGCCTCCGGTGCGATCGGCAACAACACGGTGCTGGCGCTCGCCGAGTCGCAGGCGATCGGCGGCCGTCGCCGGGTCTGGGTGGGCTCGCGCAACGGTGGCGTCGCGAGCTTCGACGGCGAGCGCTGGCAGCGCTTCGACCAGGCGGGAGGGGCGCTGCCCTCCGATCTCGTGCAGGCCGTGCTCGAGACGGTCGGGCCGGACGGGCGCGGCACCCTCTGGGTGGGAACGCGCAACGGCCTGGCCGCTTTCGACGGCGCGCGGTGGAGACGCGCCGGCGCTGAACCTGGCTTCCCTTCGGCGTCGGTGCTCTCGCTGCTCGGCTCGCACGACCCGAACGGTGCGGCGGAGCTCTGGGTGGGCACGACGAACGGCCTCTACCGGCTCGCCGGCAACCGCTGGCGGCACTGGAACGAGCACTCCGGATTGCGCAACCGGTCGGTGCAGTCGCTGCACGAGAGCATGGGCGCCGACGGCCGGCGCACCCTGTGGATCGGCACGGACGGCGCCGGCATCGCGCTTCTCGCCATGGACGAGCCGGAGCCCGCGCCGGTGGCGCTCTCGGATCTCGGCTCGCCGGCGCTTCCGAACGGCTCCATCTATTCCATCCTCGAGGATCGCAGCCGACGGATCTACGTTTCGACCAACAGCGGCGTGTCGCGCCTGACGCCGATCGCCTCCGGCTTTCGCCGCGAGGAGTTCAGCTCCGAGCACGGCCTGCCGCTCAACCAGGGCAACCGCGGTGCCGGCCTGGTCGATGGACAGGGCCGGCTCTGGATCGGGACGATCGGCGGCGCGGCGGCCTTCGACCCGGAGGTCGAGTTCCACGACCGGCGGCCGAAACGCCTGCGCCTCCGCGGCCAGCCGGTCGGGTGCGTGGAGTGCGCGCTGTTCGATCGCGGAACGCTGGCGCACGACCAGAACCGCGTCCAGTTCGACTATGCCCTGCTCAGCTTCTTCGGCGAGTCGCTCACCCGCTATCGCACCCAGCTGGTTGGATACGAAGAGAATCCCTCGTCCTGGTCGCCGGCGGTGAGCCGGGAGGTCGCGGCGCTGGCGCCCGGGAGCTACGTCTTTCGCGTCTGGGGGCGCGACGCCGCCGGCAATATCTCCGGGCCGGAAGAGCTCGCGTTCGTGGTTCGGCCGGCGCCGTGGCAGACGCGCTGGGCGCAGCTTCTCCTGCTCTGCGCCGCCGCCGTCGTGGTCCTGGTCGTCGTCCGGGCGCGCTCGCGCGCCCACCAGCGCCGGGAACGCGCGCTCGAGGAGCTGGTGGAGGCCCGTACCCGGCAGCTCAAGCGGGCCAACGAGCTGCTGGTCGATCTTTCGTACGTCGACGCTCTCACCGCCGTGCCGAACCGCCGCCGCTTCGACGATCAGTTCGCCGAGGAGTGGAAGCGCTGCCTGCGGGCGAGCTCGCCGATCTCGCTGGTGATGATCGACATCGACAGCTTCAAGGGCTACAACGACGCCTACGGCCACCTGGTCGGCGACACCTGCCTCAAGTCGGTGGCCCTCTGCCTCGCCGACGGCCTGGTGCGCAGCGGCGACGTCATCGCCCGGTACGGAGGGGAGGAGTTCGCCGTCATCCTGCCGGCGACGGAGGTGGCGGGGGCGCTGCTGGTGGCCGAGCACCTGCGCCGACGCGTCGAGCGTCTGGCGATTCCGACGACGGCGTCGAAGGCCAGCCGTGTCGTGACGGTGAGCTGCGGCGTGGCGTCCACCCTGCCGACGGTGGAGCAGGATCCGGCCGACCTTTTCCGGCGCGCCGACGAGGCGCTCTACCGCGCCAAGCGCGCCGGCGGCAACGCCACCCAGACGGGCTGAAGAGGTCCGAGCGCGCCGGCGGGCGTCGT
>JBGARM010000534.1:0-2132 GCA_044230215.1 Thermoanaerobaculia bacterium
ACACGGCGCGGCGCCGGCCGCAGCGGCCGAAGCGCCTGCGCCGACCCCTCCGACGGCCGTCGGCTGGACCGACTCGAGCGTGCTGGTGGCCGAGCACGTGATGCCGCTCGTCGCCGGCGGGCCGAGCGAAGGTCATTGGCTGCTCGATCTCTTCAGTCAGCTGCCGATATCGCGCCAGGGCGCCTGGCTGTCGCTGCACTGCGGCAGCGGCGGGCTCGAGTTCCTCGCCACCCAGCGCGGCCTCTTCGCCTCGCTCGACGGCTTCGATCCGTCGCCGGAGGCGATTGCGGCGGCCCGCGCCTGGGTCGAGTTCCACGGTGTCGGCGGAGTGCGCTTCGAAGTCGGCGTTCTCCCCGACCTCGAGCTGGCGGAGAACGCCTACGATCTGGTGCTGTCGCAGTACAGCCTGCATCGCCTTGCCGACCCGGCGGGCTTCTTCGCCCGCCTCGACGCGGCGCTGCGCCCGGGCGGCTGGCTGATCCTCAACGAGTACGTCGGGCCGAAGTACTTTCAGTACTCGGCGCGCCAGCTGCGCATCGTCGAGGAGCTGCTGGCGATTCTGCCGCCGCGCCTGCGGGTGCACTGGCCGACCGGCGGGCAGAAGACGATGCACATTCCGCCGCCGGTCGCGCACTTCCTGGAGTCGGCGCCGCTCGAAGCGGTCTCCTCCGACGGGATCGTCCGCGAGGTGTCGCAGCGATTCGTCCTCGAAAGCCGGCGCGACTATGGCGGCTCGATCCTCAACCCGCTGCTCGCCGGCATCATCGGCAACTTCGATCCGGCGCGCGAAGACGATCTCGCCTTGCTGCGGATGCTCGCGGCGACCGAGCGCCTGCTGCTGCGCGAGGCCGCGCTGCCTTCCGACTTCGCCGTGCTCGTGGCGCGCAAGCGCCCCGCCGACTCCGCCGCCTGAGGCGCGTCGCCGCTCTCAGCGCAGGCCGGCGATCGCCGCTACGAGCCCGGGGGCGCCGGTGCGCGGATCGACCAGGACCCCCAGGCCACCGGCACGCACCCGCTCGCCCAGCGCCCCGAGGTCGAACGCCAGCACCGGCACTCCGGCGAGCGCGCACTCGTCGAGCACGAGACAGTGCGCTTCGGGCCAGATCGACGGCAACAGGGCGAGGTCGATCCGCGCCGCCCGGAGGCGTGCCGGCAGCGAGCCGGCGCGGTAGTAGCCGTGAACCGTGGTTCGCGGCAGGCGGCGCAGTCGCTCAAGCGACTCCGGATCGCCGCCACCGAAGACGTGCCATTCGAACTCGCCGGGCCGACGAGCTGCGAGCTCCCGGACGACCGCCTCGAACTTGCGTGCTCCCTTGTGCCGGTGCACCGCGCCGGCGAGCGCGATGCGGCGCGGCGGACGCTCGACCGCGCGCAGCGGCGGCGCGAGCGGTTGGGCGAGGCTTCTGGGCGGCAGGATCCGGGTGCGTTCCGGCGCGATCCCCGGAAAGAGCCGCAGGTGCTCGCGACGCATGTACTCGGACGGAAACTCGAGCACCGCCGCCGCCGCGGCGAGCCGGCCGGCGGTCTCGCGGCGCGCCTCCTGATAGCCCTCGGGCAGCGCCCACTGCGTCGCCAGGCAGCGGGAGCAACGCTGCGGGTCGGTGGAAAAGCCGCAGAAGCGGCCGGCGGGCTCCTCGAGCAGGTGCGGCCGCGGGCAGAACAGCGCGAAGTCGTGCGCCGAGAGACCGACCTCGAGGCCGTGCGCCTGAACAGCGAGGGGTAGAGCGAGCGGCAGGTCCACCAGACTCTCGAAGTGGATCCGACCGGCGCCGACCCACTCCGCGGCAGCCAGCAGGATCGGCAGCGGCGACGGATCGAGGAGCGGCGACGAGTCGCTTTCGATCGCCCACTCCCGCGCCAGCGGGCGCGCCACGCCCCGCCCCCAGAGCTCGCAGCGCAGACACCCGGGCAGCCGCTGGACGACGGCGACCGGCTCGTCGCCGGCGCGTTTTTCGAGACGCACCAGGAGTTGGATCGCCGCCCCGCCGCTGCGCCGCTGCAGCGGGAACGGCAGCACCCAGAGCGTCGGCGACCGCGCCTCGGTGACGACCGGCGCGGCGCCAGCGTCGTCTCCGGTGTTCGCGATCAGCGTGAAGCGGCGCGCCCGCTGGGCATCGAGCCGCCGGTCGCGC
>JBGARM010000535.1:0-2131 GCA_044230215.1 Thermoanaerobaculia bacterium
ATGGCGAAGTAGTCCGCCCCGGCGTACCGCCCCTGGGCGGCCTCCGCACCCCAGTGCAGGAAGAGGAACTCGTCGATGGCGAAGGCCTTGTAGCGCCCCAGAGCCAGCAGCAGGACCAGGGCCGGGAGGAGGATCAGCGACCACGCCCGGCCGCGCCAGAACCCGGAAGAGAGCCAGAACCCGGGCCGGGACGTACGGCGGAAACCGGCCGGCGAGGGCATCGGCGGAGTCTAGCCCGGAGCCCAGGTTGGAGTAGTCTTTGGCGAATGAGCACCGACCCGATCTGGTTCAACCCGCCGCCGCGCTCGCCGCGGGTTCCCGCGGCGCCGCCGCGCGCCGCGCGGCAGCCGGTGGCGATCGAGATCGACGGCGTCGGCGTCGAGGTCGAAGCGGGGGCGACGCTCCTCGACGCCTGCCGCTCCGCCGGCATCGAGGTCCCGACGCTGTGCTACCTCGCGACGCTGACGCCAGCCAACGCCTGCCGCCTCTGCGTCGTCGAGATCGAGGGGGCGCGCGTCCTCGCCCCTGCCTGTTCGCGCCGCGCCGAGCCGGGAATGAAGGTGAAGACGCAGTCCGGGCGCGCCCGCCTGGCGCGCAAGCTCGTGCTCGAGCTGCTCGGCTCCTCCGTCGATCTTTCGACCGCTCCGGGCCTCGCCGAGCTGATGCAGGAGTACGGCGCCGAGCCGGCGCGCTTCGGCCCCGACTCCGAGCGCGTCGAGTCGGGGGTCAAGGTCGACAACGATCTCTACGTCCGCGACTACGGCAAGTGCGTGCTGTGCTACAAGTGCGTCGACGCCTGCGGTCACGACGCCCAGAATACCTTCGCCATCGCCGCCGCGGGGCGCGGCTTCGACGCCCACATCTCGACCGAGCGCAACGTCCCGCTGCCCACTTCGGCCTGCGTCTACTGCGGCAACTGCATTGCCGTCTGCCCGACCGGCGCGCTGATGGCGAGCCACGAGTTCGACCTGCGCCAGGCCGGCGAGTGGCGCCCGGCGGAACAGACCCAGACCGACACGATCTGCGGCTACTGCGGCGTCGGCTGCACGCTGACGCTGCACGTGCAGGACGAGCGCATCGTCAAGGCCACTTCGCCGCTCGAAAACCAGGTCACCCACGGCAACCTCTGCGTCAAGGGGCGCTTCGGCTTCGAGTTCGTGCAGATCGGCCGCGGCGAGCGCGACTCCGAACGAAGCTGATTCGCCGGGCGACGGCGCCTTCCCCCGGCGGCCGCTCGGCGGGCGCCGATCGCGGTAGTCTCCCGCCATGCCGCTCTCTCGCCTGCGCCGCAGCTCGTCCGGTCTCGCCGCCCTCGGCCGGACGTTGCGCGGCGCCTTCGTCGCGCTCTACCTGTTCGGCTCCCTGCTGCTGATCAATCTGCTGCAGACCGCGAGCCTCGTGCTGCGGCCGTTCTCACGCCGCGCCTTCCGCCGGGTGAACCGCGGCTTCGCCGATCTCTTCTGGGGCTGGTGCGCCTGGACCACGCTGTCGCTGCACCGCACCCGGGTGGTCCTCTCCGGCGACGAGCTGCCGCGGGGCGAGAACGCCCTGGTGATCGTCAACCATCAGACGATGACCGATGTGCAGGCGCTCTTTCTGCTCGCCCGCAAGGCGGGCCGGCTGGGAGACCTAAAGTGGTTCGTCAAGGACTCCCTCAAGTACGCGCCGGGATTCGGCTGGGGGATGACGTTTCTCGACTGCCTCTTCGTCAAGCGCGACTGGACGGCGGACCGCAAGCACATCGACGCGGTGTTCCGCCGGGTGGTCTCCGCGCGCGTGCCGCTCTGGCTGATCTCGTTCTCGGAGGGCACGCGTCTGACGGCGGCCAATCTCGCGCGCGCCCGCCAGTTCGCCGCCGAGCATTCGCTGGCCCTGCCGCGCCACGTTCTGCTGCCGCGCGCCAGGGGATTCGTCGCCTCGGTCGGCGGCCTCCACGGTCACATCTCGGCGATCTACGACGTCACCATCGGCTACGTCGACGGCCTGCCCTCCCTCTGGCAGTGGGCCAAGGGAGAGATGCGCGAGGTACACCTCGACGTCCGTCGCTTCGCGGTCGCCGAGCTCCCCAGCGCTCCCGATGCGCTCGCCCATTGGCTGCAGGAGCGCTTCTCGGACAAGGACGAACGGCTCG
>JBGARM010000536.1:0-1871 GCA_044230215.1 Thermoanaerobaculia bacterium
AGGGGGACTGGGAGGCCTTCGGCGACCTCGTCGAACGTCACCGCGACGCCCTGGTGCGCTACCTCTCCCGTCTCGTCGGCGACCGCGAGCGTGGCGAGGAGCTCGCCCAGGAGGCGTTCGTCCGCCTCTGGCTGGCCTCCCGGCGCTATCGCGAAGAGGGGCGCTTCGAGGCCTACCTCTACAGCATCGGAACCCGCCTGGCGAAGAGCGCCGAGCGGCGCCGTCGGGTGCGCCGGCGCGCCTTGCTCTCGGGGCAGCTCGGGCGCTTCGGTTGGCTCGGCAACAGGCCCGGAAGAGAGCCCTACGAAGAGGCCGAAGCGGGCTCGCGGCTGCTCCAGGAGGAGGTCGAGGCGAAGCTCGCGCACGCCGTGGCCGAGCTGCCGGTCGCGTTTCGCGCACCGCTGGTCCTCGCGGCGCTCGAGGACCGTCCGGTCGAGGAGATCGCGCGCCTTCTCGGACTGCGCGCGGCGACGGTGAAGAGCCGGCTCTTCCGCGCCCGCGAGCGCCTGCGCGTGCAGCTGCAGCCCTACTGGAAAGGAGTCTCCTCGTGAACTGGCCGATATCGGACGCCGAGCTCGATGCCGAGGTCGGACGAGCGCTCGGCGCCGTGCCCGCCGTCGGAGCGAACGCTGGCTTCCGGGCCGCAGTCCTCGCCCGCGCCGAGCAGGCGGTGGCGCGGCGTGCGCGACGCCGGCGGCGGGGCCTCTCGCTCGTCGCCGGAGCCTGCGTCGTCGCGGTCGGTCTGGGCGCCTGGACTCTCGAAGTGGCGGCGGAGCGCGCCTCGCGCCGCGCCGCCATGGTCGACGAGCACCGCCGCCTGCAGAACGAGCTCGAGGAGCTGCGCGCCCTGGCCGACCGGCGCTCGCGCATCTCCCTCGGCGGCGACGAGTCCACCGATCTCTATCTCGACTTGACGCAGATCCCGGCCGGCTCGGCCGACGGGCGAACCACCGCAACGACGAGGAGTCCAGGATGATACGCACGCCTTTCCATTTCCCGCAGCTCTCTGCCGCAGCGATCCTGCTGGCGGTCGCCATCCCCGTCCCAGGCTCGGCCCAGGCCACGCCGCCGCCGCCGCCGCGCCCGGCAGCCGCCCCCGCCGACTTGCCGCCGCCGGCACCGCGCGCAGCGCCGATGCCGACGCCTGCGCCGGTCGCGGCGCCGGCTCCCATGGCGGTGACCGCGCCGCTCTCAGCTCCGCTTGCTCCGCGGGCTCCGCGGGCTCCGCGACTCTCGGGCGGCTATCTGGGCGTCGAGCTCGTGGACCTGACGCCGGAGCTGCGGCAGCACTTCGGTGCCGCGCGGGAGACCGGAGTGATGGTCGGGCGGGTCGAGCCCGGCAGCCCCGCGGCGCGCGCCGGCCTCGAAGTCGGCGACATCGTCACCCGGGTCGGCGCCGAGCCGGTTCACGACAGCTGGGGATTCTCGGGCGAGGTGAGCTCACGGGAGGGGGGCGACTCCCTGGAGATGACTGTCGTGCGCGACGGGCGGGAACGGAAGTTGGCGGCGACCCTCGAGCGCCGGGAGCGCGATGCGGTCGACGTCGGACGCTGGATCTTCCCGCCGATGCCGGCGATCCCCGGTCCGCCGCCGGTCGCCGCCGCTCCCGCCGCGCCGGCTTTACCGCCTGTCGGGCCGGCGCTCGAGCGCCTCGGGCGTCTGCTCGAGAGCGACGACTTTCAGGATCAGATCCGCGCCTACCAGCAGCGCGTCGACGGCGAAGTGGAGAAGCGGATGAAGGAGCTCGAAGTGCGCCTCAAGGAGCTCGAGAAGCGGCTGCAGGACGGAGACCGGCGGCGCTGACGCGGCGACAGGATGGAGACCGGCGGCGCTGACGCGGCGACAGGATGGAGACCGGCGGCGCGTCCGCG
>JBGARM010000536.1:1881-2122 GCA_044230215.1 Thermoanaerobaculia bacterium
GGGGCGGTCAACGGATCAGCGGTCGACCCAGTAGTTGGGGGCCTCTTTGGTGATCACCACGTCGTGAGCGTGGCTCTCCTTGAGGCCCGCTGCCGTCACCCGCAGGAATTTGCCGCGGGTCCGCAGCTCATCCACCGTCGCACAGCCCGCGAGCCCCATGCCGGCGCGCAAGCCGCCGGTGAGCTGCGGCAGCATCGAATGGACGCTGCCCTTGTGCGGCACCATGCCCTCGATGCCTTCG
>JBGARM010000537.1:0-2107 GCA_044230215.1 Thermoanaerobaculia bacterium
TGACGTGCCCGGAGTCGGCGAAGAGCTCCATCAGCAGGTGCGCCTCGCGGTAGGTGAGGCCGCCGGGCACCGGCGTGCCGACGCCGGGAGCGACCTCCGGATCGAGCACATCGGCGTCGAACGAAACGTGCAGGCGCGGCAGACCCCCCAGGCGCGCCAGAGTCTCCTCGGCGATCCGCGGCAGGCCGACGTGGTCGACCTCCTTCATGGTGTAGACCGTCACGCCGGCCTTGCGCATGAGCTTCGCCTCTTCGCCGTCGAGGTCGCGGATGCCGATGAGGACGACGTCCTCCGGCCGGATCTTCGCCCCCGGCCAGCCGAGATCGATCAGCCGGAGGTCGCCGACGCCGCACAGCGCCCCCAGCGGCATGCCGTGGATGTTGCCCGACGGCGAAGTCTCGGTGGTGTTGAAGTCGCCGTGGGCGTCGACCCAGATGACGCCGGTGCGCTGCCGCCGGGAGGCGCCGGTCACCGAGCCCATGGCGATCGAGTGGTCGCCGCCGAGGATGACCGGGAAGGTGTCCGCCGGCAGGGCCAGGAGCTTCTCGACCGTCGCCTCGCAGGCGTGGACGATGGCGTCGAGGTAGCCCATGCCGCCCCCCGGCTGCGCGTGCTCGACGCCCAACTCCTCGGCGCCAGGTACGTCGACGTCGCCCAGGTCGGTGACGTCGCAGCCGATCGCCGCCAGCCGCTCGTGCAGCCGGCCGTAGCGGATCGCCGACGGCCCCATGTCGACGCCGCGGCGCCCCTGCCCCAGATCCATCGGCACTCCGAGAATCGCCACTTTTCTGCTCATGCTCCGGATCCTAGCAAGGCCGCCGGATCGGCTAGGCTAGCTGCATGATCGTCGGCGAGCATCGTGTGGAAGCGGGCAAGCCTGTCCTGGGATTCGCGCTGCTCACGGTCAGTGACAGCCGGAGCGAAAGGACCGACCAAGGGGGTGCTCTGCTCGCGTCGTTGGTGGGCGAGGCGGGACATCGCGTGGTTTCACGCGGCCTGGTGCGCGACGACATCGGCGAGATCCGCGCCGAGATTCAGGCTGCCCTGGCGCTGCCCGGGGTCGACGTGTTGCTGGTCACCGGCGGCACCGGTCTGGCGCCGCGCGACGTCACCGTCGAGGCGGTGGCGCCGCTGTTCGAGCGCGAGATTCCGGGTTTCGGCGAGCTCTTCCGGATGCTCTCCTTCGCCGAGATCGGCGCCGCCGCGATGCTCTCGCGGGCGACCGCCGGCCTGGTTTCGGGACGCGCGATCTTCCTCCTGCCGGGCTCGCCGGCGGCGCTCGGCTTGGCGCTCTCCCGCCTGATCCTGCCGGAGGTGGCGCACCTCCTGGCGCAGGCGCGGCGGCCCGCGCGGCGTCTGCCGACCGCCCTTCCCGGCGAGCTCGACTAGCTCGACCGCTTGCCGCTGCGGAAGATCCGCACCACGAGCAGGAAGAGGATGGCGCCGAGCGTCGCGATGATCAGGCTGTAGATATCGAAGCCCTGGAAGCCGCCGAAGCCGAGCTTGGTGGCGACGAAACCGCCGACGACGGCGCCGACGATGCCGACCAGTACCGTGGTGATGCAGCCGAAGGCATCGCGCCCGGGGAGGAGAAACCGCGCCAGCGCTCCGGCGATGAGCCCCATCACGACCCAAGAGAGAAGCCCCATCTGGACGTATTCCGGCATGACCGACTCCTTTTGCGAGGCGCTCGCGAGTTTAGCCTGACCTTCTCGCCGGCTTCTACTGCGGCGCCGCATCTGCCCATGTCTGCTGCGTTGCGCTCTTTCGGCCTGCTCGACGTACTGCAAGTACGTCTGCGCGGGCCTCGGTCGCGACGCCTTGCAGCCATAGGCATCTGCGACGCCTCGCGGCGAACCCGGTGAGAAGGTCAGGCTAGCCGAACCGCGGGCGCGGCTGGGGAGCGCCGTGGGCTAAGCTCCGGCGAATGGACTCCGACACGCCCGTCCCGCCGGTCGAACCCGGGCCGGCGGCGCCGCCCTCCGCGCCCGCCTCCACCACGACGCGCCCGACGTGGCGCGCCACCACCGCGCGCTGCTGCTCGACGCTCGCGCGGTTGGCGCGCACCCAGGCGTCACCGTCGCGCGCGAGCGCCTCGCGCATCCGT
>JBGARM010000538.1:0-2106 GCA_044230215.1 Thermoanaerobaculia bacterium
GCGCTGCAACGTCACCCACTTCGAGGTTGCGGCGGACGATTTCGCCGGCTCGTCACGGCATGCGATCGCCAAGGTGCTGCGCGAGTTGACGGTGCCGGCGACGATCGAGTTCTTCCGCGAGATCGGCGTCGTCCTGAAGCGCGAGCCGACCGGCAAGCTCTTTCCGGTGACCGACCAGGCGCGCACGGTGCTCGACGCGCTGCTCCGCGCCGCGCGCGAGGCCGGCGTAAGGCTCCTCTACCCGCGGCGGGTGACGACGATCGCCCGCACACCGGAAGGCTTCCGTCTCGCCGGCGACTGGGGGGAGGTCGCCGCCCGGCGGGTGATCCTCGCTGCCGGCGGGCAGGCGCTACCGAAGAGCGGCTCGGACGGCTCGGGCTACGGCCTCGCGCGCGCGCTCGGCCACACGACCACCGCGACGATCTTCCCCTCGCTGGTGCCACTCGTCGTCGCCGACGGGCACTGGCTGCACCGCGTGCAGGGGATCGCCGTGCCGGCGCGAGTCGAGGTCCGCGCCGGCAGTGGCAAGCGCCTGGCGTCCTTCCGCGGCGACCTGCTGTGCACCCACTTCGGCCTCTCCGGCCCGGTGGTGCTCGACGCCAGCCGGCACTTCCTCGCCGCGCGTCAGGCGGAGCCGAAGGCGCGCTTCGTGGTCGCCTTTCTGCCCGACGCCACGGCCGAGGACCTCGTCGTCGAGCTCGCGAACCTCGGCCGGCGCAGCCTCGGCCGCTGGCTGGCGGAGAAGCTCCCCGACCGGTTGGCCGACGCGCTGCTCACGAGCGCCGGGCTCGATCCGGCGGCGAACGCCCTGCGCCTGAAGAAGGAGGAGCGCCAGGCGCTCCTCCGGGCGCTCCTCGAGCACGAGATCCCGATCGTCGGCGACCGCGGTTTCGTCCACGCCGAGGCGACCGCCGGCGGCATCCCGCTGGATCAGGTGAGGTTGGAGACGATGGAGTCACGGCTCTGCCCCGGCCTTCACCTCTGCGGCGAGATTCTCGACGTCGACGGCCGCATCGGCGGTTTCAACTTCCAGTGGGCCTGGGCGAGCGGCACGGTGGCAGGACGCGCCGCCGCTGCGGCGCTCCACGCAACCCCCTAGCGGGCTCGCCACCCCCCGGCACAGGAAATGCAAAAACGCCCCGACATGAGACGAGCCCCCTGGACCCGACACTTCGCGCTGCTCGTCGCGGCGCTGCTCCTCAACTCCTGTCTCTCCGTGCAGACCCGCCATCACCCGATCACCGGCGCCGGCGGCAGCGCCGATGGCAGCGGCGGCATCGCCCTGCAGGTCTTCGCCGACGACGATGCGCAGAAGGCCGGCATCCCCGGGCCGCGCGGCCTGTTCATCGAGCTCGAGCGCAAGGCCGGCAAAGGCTACGTCCCGGTCTTCCGCTCGCTCGAGCCGGCCTGGAGCGTCATGGGCTTGCCGCCGGGAGAGTACCGCCTGCGCTTCCCGGCGCGGCTGGACGACGAGGGCAACGCGGTCAAGCTCGACGAGGACCCGCGGCCGGTCAAGGTCCAGGCGGGCGAGGTCACCGAGGTCGATACCGTCCTCGAGCACGTCGACAAGGGGCTCATCGTCGCCGGCGTCATCGCCGCGGTGGCGCTCGCGGTCTTTCTCGACACCCACGACCTGCCGGTGCCGCCGCTGCCGCCGATCCCGCCGCCGCCCGGCGTGCTCGATGCGGTGTTCTGGATCTCGCTCGACGCCGCGACGCCGCCGGTCTACGGCCCGCCGGGAGGTTGGGTACCGGCCGGCCCTGGGCGCACGCCGGTCGTGACGTCGCACTTCCCGCCCGACGGCGCGCGCGTCGCCGCCGACCGGGTGCGAATCACTTTCGCGCTCTCCGGACCCCTCGACGCCCACACGCTCCAGGACGGCGGCATCACCGTCCTCGGCGAGAAGAGCGGCCTGCTCCCCGGGCACACGACCTACGACGGCGACCGCTGGTGGCTGGTCTGGGAGGGGGACACCGACCTGCCCCGCGACGAGACGCTGCACGTCACGCTGTCGCAGGAGGCGATCGAGGACATGTACGCCGCCGCCAACCGGATCCTCGGCAACATCGTCAAGGTGACCCCGTCGTCCAAGGTGGTCGGCGACCT
>JBGARM010000539.1:0-2106 GCA_044230215.1 Thermoanaerobaculia bacterium
GTGGTCCGCGCCGAGTCGCCGGCCGTCGATCTCGCCGCGCTCCGTGCCCACGCCGGATTCCTCGCCGACGACCGGCTGCAGGGACGCGACACCCGCAGTGCCGCGTACGAGATTGCCGCACTTTTCGCCGCGACGCGTTTCGCGGAGTACGGACTCGGTCCAGGAGCCGGCGGGAGCTACCTCCAGCCGGTCCATTTCGTCGAGTCGCGGGTCGAGAATCCGTCGCTACGGGTAGCGGCGACGGGGACAGTGGCCGGCGCGCAGGGCGCGCAGACGTTCGTCCCGCTCGAGGACTACATCCTCACCGGCAGCGTCTCGGCGCCGCGATCCCGGATCTCGGCGCCGGTCGTCTTCGTCGGCTACGGCATCGTTGCGCCGGAGTACGGCTGGAACGACTACGCCGGGGTCGACGTGCGCGGCAAGGTAGTGCTGCTGTTCTCGGGCGCGCCGGCGAGCTTTCCCAACGACCAGCGCGCCCACCACTCCTCGCGCCGCCTGAAGGCCGAGCTGGCCGACCGCCACGGCGCGATCGGCGTCGTGACGATCCGCGACCGGAGTGACGAGAAGCGCGTGCCCTGGGAACGCATCGTCACCTACGCCCATCGTCCGAGAACCGCCTGGAAGGGCCGGGACGGCAAGCTGCAGGACGCCTTCTCCGGCGTCGCGCTCTTCGCGGCCCTCTCCCGCCCCGGCGCCGGGAAGCTCTTCGCCGGCACCGGCGTCGATCTCGAGGCGCTCCTCGATGCCGCCGAGAACCGGGAAAGCCGCAGCCGGTTGCTGCCGCTACGCATCGAGGCTTCGTGCGACAACGCCCTGCGTGAGGTGGAGAGCCCGAACGTCGCCGGGGTGCTCGCCGGCTCCGATCCGGTTCTTCGGGACGAGTACGTCGTCGTCACCGCGCATCTCGACCACGTCGGAGTGGGCACCGCGGTCGACGGCGACACGATCTACAACGGCTTCTACGACAACGCGATGGGCAGCTCGATCCTGCTCGAGGCGGCGCGCATTCTCGCCAAGTCGCCCGAGCGGCCGCGGCGTTCGATCCTCTTCCTGCTGATGACCGGCGAGGAGCGCGGGCTCCTGGGCTCCGACTACTTCGTCTCCGATCCGACCGTGCCGCTCGCTTCGATCGTCGCCGACGTCAACGTCGACATGCCGCTGCTGCTCACCCCGACCGCCGATCTGGTCGCCTTTGGCGCCGATCACAGCAGCTTGGGATCACTTGTCGAGCGCGCGGCGAAGGACAACGGCTTCGCGCTGATTCCCGATCCAATGCCGGAAGAGGTGATCTTCGTGCGCTCGGACCAGTATTCGTTCGTGCGCCGCGGAGTTCCAGCGATCTACCTCACCGCCGGCTCCGGCAGTGTCGACGGCGGCGAGGCGCAACGCAAGGCTTCGGCCGCCTTCGTGGCGACGAACTACCATCGCCCAAGCGACCAGCTCGACCTCGGGGCCGACTGGCCCTCGGTGGCGCGCTTCACCGCCACGGAAGTCGAGCTGGCGCGACTGATCGCCGATGCCGACGGCCGCCCGCAGTGGAATCCGGGAGATTTCTTCGGCGATACCTTCCGCCCGGCGCCCTAGCGCCGCCGCCGCGAGCGGCGGCGGCGTGGACGCGCGTGCATCAGGCTCCGAGCTCGCGTTCGGCCCGGATCCAGTTGTCGAAGGCCGGACCGCCGTGCTGGCGCCAGAGCGCCGCCGCGCGGGCGGCGATCTCCTCCCGCGAGGGTCGCGCGGGCACCGGCGGGACGACCTCGAGCGGCGCAGCGACGGCCTCGGCCGGCGCCTTCGTCTCGGGCGCTCCCGCGCTCTTCCGACGGCGCGGCGCGATCTTCGCCTTGCCCCCGGCGGGCTTGGCGACCTGGGCCGCGACTTCGCCCTGCTCGGACCTCTTTTTCGTGACGATCTTCGCCGTCGCGGACTTCTCGCCTGGCGCTGCGGTCGCAGTCTTCGCAGGCTTCGGCAGGTTGCCGGTCGTCTTCTTCGGCGTCGAGCGAGTGCTCGCCGCGGTCTTCCTGGAGGTCGTCTTGATCGTCATGGCGTTCCTTTCGCAATGAGTTTCCCCCGTCGCGCGCGCGATGACGCGACGTCCCGTCGACGAACTGG
>JBGARM010000053.1:0-7413 GCA_044230215.1 Thermoanaerobaculia bacterium
GCCGCGGCGCGCGCCGGGCTCGCCGCGGAGTTCCCGCGCGCCACGCTGGTGGAGGATCGCGCAGCGCTCGAGGGGCATTTCGTCGCCGTCGAGGCGCTGCTCGCCGGCGAAAAGGCGTGCCCGCCGCTCGACATCGAAGCGACTGCCTTCCAGGCCAGGGTGTGGCAGGCGTTGCTCAGGATCCCGCGCGGCAAGACGGTAACCTACGGCGAGCTCGCGCGCGCCCTCGGGCGGCCAACCGCGGTCCGGGCGGTGGCGGGCCCCTGCGCCGCCACTCCGGTGGATGTGGTCGTCCCCACCCACCGCGTCGCCGTCAACGGCGGCGCGCTCACCGGCTATCGCTGGGGGGTGGAACGGAAACGGGCGCTGCTCGCGGCGGAGGCAGCGTCGGCGCAGGCGGCACCGCCGCGGAAGGCGGGACGGTAATCAGCCGCGAGCCGCGCTCGAAGGTGAAGTAGGACCACAGCCACTGGGTGAAGACGATCAGGCGGTTGTTGAACAGGGCGAGCGAAACCACGTGAATGAACGCCCAGGCCAGCCAGGCCGGGAGGCCGGCGATCCGCAGGCCGCCTCGTTCGAGAATCGCGTAGTTCCTGCCGACGACCGCCATGTCGCCCTTGTTGAAATAGCGGAACGGACCCGCCGGCGCTCGCCCGGCGACGCGCGCCGCGATCACCCTGCCGACGTACCGGCCACCCTGGATGGCGACCTGCGCCACCCCCGGCAGCGGCCGACCGTCCTGCTCGCGAGCTGCGACATCGCCGATGACGAAGACCTCGGGCCGCCCCGGCAGCGACAGATCGTCCCCGACCCGGACCCGCCCGGCGCGGTCGGTGGCTGCGCCGAGCCAAGCGGCGGCCGGGGATGGCTTCACCCCCGCCGTCCACAGCACGACGCCGGCATCGAGGCGCTCGCCGCCGATCGAGACACCGCGCGCATCGACGAGCTCCACCGGCCTGCCGCAGCGGATCTCCACCCCCATCTTCTCGAGCCGGCGGTGGACCTTCGCAGCCAGCGTGGCGTCGAATGTCGGCAGGATTCGCGGCCCCGCCTCGACGAGCACGATGCGCGCCTGTCGCGGGTCGATCCGGCGAAAGTCGTCGGCCAGCGTGGCGCCCGCCAACTCCACGAGAGCGCCCGCCATCTCGACCCCCGTCGGTCCCGCGCCGACCAGCACGAAGGTCAGCAGGTCGGCCCGGAGGGCAGGCTCGGCCTGAAGCTCGGCGTGCTCGAATGCGCCGAGGACCGCGGCGCGCACCGCGGTGGCGTCTTCGATCGTCTTCAGGCCGGGAGCGAAGGGGGCGAACTCGTCGTGTCCGAAGTAGCTCGGGCCGACTCCGGTCGCGACCACCAGGAAGTCGTAGTCGAGGAGGACCATGCCCCGCTCCGGCACCGCCAGACGGACCTGCCGCGCGCCCGGATCGACGCCCTCGATCTCGGCCATGGCGACGGTCACGTTGCGCTGACGCCTGAAGACCTGGCGGATCGAAGCGGCGATGTCCCCCGGCGCGAGACCGGCGGTCGCCACCTGATAGAGCAACGGCTGAAAGAGGTGGTGGTTCTTGCGGTCGACCAGCGTGATGCGCACCTTCGCACGGGCGAGCGCCGCCACCGTCGCGAGCCCGCCGAAGCCGCCCCCGAGGACGACGACGTGGGGCGGCCGGGCGCCGGGAACGGCGCCGACGGGCGCATGCGGCTGAAACGGCCCGTGGTCGATGGTCTGTCGCATCCGCTCGCCCTTTCAGGTGGGGCGAGCCTACAGCGATCCCGGTAGCCTTCCGCGTCCGGAACCGGGCGGCGGGGTGATTTCGCTCCGGCTGCGGGTGCGTCTATGCTTTCGACGGAGAGACCATGACCAAGATCAAGATTCCCCGGCTGGCTTACAACTGGATCAGCGCGCTCGGCATGGCCCTGGCGATCATTTCGGCGCTCACGCTCGGGTTGCTGCTCGCCGCCAGCTTCTTCATCGAGACCGGGTCCAACCCGTACTTCGGGATCTTCCTCTACATGGTCCTGCCCGGGCTCATGATCCTCGGCCTCCTCCTGGTGCCGCTCGGCATGTGGCGGACGGCCCGCGCCTGGAAGCGCGAGGGGGCTCCGCAGGCGACCCGCTTTCCGGTCCTCGACCTGAACAACTCCCGGCATCGCCAGGCGGTGCTGATCTTCGCGATCAGCACCCTGGTCTTCCTCGTTCTCTCTGCCATGGGCAGCTATGGCGCCTACCACCACAGCGAATCGGTCGAGTTCTGCGGCGTCACCTGTCACGAAGTGATGGAGCCCGAGTACACCACCTACCAGAACAGCCCGCACGCCCGGGTCGCCTGCGCCCAGTGTCACGTCGGCGCGGGCGCCGGCTGGTACGTGAAGTCGAAGCTCTCCGGCGCCTACCAGATCTATTCCGTGGCGGCCAACAAGTATCCGCGGCCGATTCCGACGCCGGTCAAGAGCCTGCGCCCGGCACAGGAGACCTGCGAGCAGTGCCACTGGCCGCAGCACATCTATGGCGCGGTGACCCGCCAGTTCAACCACTACATGTACGACGACGCCAACACCCACTGGCCGATCAACATGCTGATCAAGGTCGGCGGCGGCGACCCGGCGACCGGACAGAGCGCCGGTATCCACTGGCACATGAACATCGGCGTCCAGGTCGAGTACATCGCCCGCGACGAAGAGCGCCAGAAGATCCCCTGGGTGCGGGTGACCGACAAGAAGACTGGACGCGTCACCGTCTACAGAGACACTACCGACCCGATGACCGACGCCGAAGTCGCCGCAGCCTCACCGCGCCGCATGGACTGCATGGACTGCCACAACCGGCCGAGCCACATCTTCCGCTCGCCCGAGGTGGCGATCAACGAGAAGATCCTGACGCGCGGGATCGACGCCGAAATCCCCGGCATCAAGGCCGCCGCGGTGGACGCGATGGCCGCCGAGTACGCCACCAAGGAAGAGGCGATGCAGGGCATCGCGTCGCGGATCACCGACGGTTACCGCAAGAACCGCCCGAACGACTACGCCAAGTACCAGGTCGCCATCGACCGCGCGGTCGTCGCCACGCAGGAGGCCTACAGCCAGAACATCTTCCCGGCGATGAAGGCCAAGTGGTCGGGCTATCCGGTGAACATCGGTCACTTCACCAGCCCCGGCTGCATGCGCTGCCACGACGGCAATCACACGAGCGCCGACGGCGTCGCCCTGACCCGCGACTGCACCGCCTGCCACACCATCCTCACCCAGGGCAGCGGCGACCGCGCCGCCGTCGCGGCGACCCAGGACGGCCTGCCGTTCGAGCATCCGGAGGACATCGGCGACGAGTGGCAGTCGACCGGCTGCTACGAGTGCCACACCGGCGTGAAGCCCTGAAGCCCGGCTAGACCGGGAAAAGAGGGACAGGCGCGAATTCCCGCCGACGGTGGCGGGCTGTACGGTGCTTCGCCAGCGGAAATTGGTGCCTGTCCCTCTTTTCCAGCCGCAGATGGAAAACGCCCCGGATCTCACCTTCGCGAAGGGCGAAGGGAGTTCCGGGGCGGCTGCAGTGAGTCGGCTGCGGCTTACTTCTTCGCCTTCACCACCGGCAGCTTGGCGTTGCGGCGTTCCCAGGCGCGGCCCGGAGTCGAGCGGCCGTCGATCGCCGCGGTGTCGAGCGGGTAGACCATCGGGTCGAAGATCACCAGGTAGAAGTGCCAGACCAGGATGGCGAGCGCGGCGAGGATCGCCTCGTAGAGGTGGATCACCGTCGCGAGATCGGTCACCCACTTCGGGGCGAAGCGCAACACGACCTCCGGGAACCAGAGCATGAAGCCGGTGGCACCCATGACGAAGGTGCCCCAGACCACCGCCAGGTACTCCATCTTCTCGGGATAGCCGACCCACGGGGATTCGGGCGGCATCGGGTGCTTGCCGGCCAGGTAGGCGATCTTCTCCTTGAGCTCGTGGATGTCGGCCATTCCCGGCCGCACCATCTCGCCGATGCAGGCGCGGGCCCGGCGCGAGAGGAAGAGGTGCACGACGTGCATCACACCCACTCCGAGCATGATCACCGCGGCGATGCGATGGATCGAGCCGCGCAGGTCGACCACCGGCTCGCCGAAGGTGGCCAGACGCGACCACCAGGCCTCCGGATACTTGAGCGCGAAGCCGGAGTAAGTGAGGACGATGAAGCTCGTGGCGAGCAGGCCGTGCGAGATGCGGAACCAGCCGCCCATCCGCTCCGGCGCCTCGTCGGGGATCGGCAGGGACCGCAAGAAGCGTGAGTGCTTGGCCTTGCGGTAGAAGTCGAGACCGTTGTGCAGCAGCATGCCGCCGATGGTCAGCCCGATCAGCCAGAGGTAGACGATGCGCGCCCAGTAGACCGACGGATGGCTCTCCGTCTTCTTGCCGGGCAGCACGTGCACGGCGCCGATGGCGAAGCTCGCTCCCGCTCCCGGATGGCAGGTACCGCAGGTCGCGGCGAGGTTGGCCGGGCTGATGTGCGAGCGCGGGTCGGACGACGGCAGGATGTCGTGCACACCGTGGCACGAGGCGCAGTTGGCGACGTGGATATCGCCCGAACGCCCGGCGAGACCGTGGAAACTGTCCTCGAACGCCTCGACCGCGGTGTTCTTCAGGCCGAACTTGTCGGTCACGCGCAGATCGCCGTGGCAGCGCCCGCAGGTCATCTTCGGCACGTTCGAGGCGTACACCGGCGAGCCTTCGTCGCCCGGTCCCAGGATGCGATGCTCACCGTGGCAATCCGTGCAGACCGGCGACTCGGCGATCCCCTTGGCGGCGGCGACGCCATGGACGCTCTCGGCGTAGGCCTTGGCAACCTCCGTGTGGCAAGCGGCGCAGGTCGCCGGGACGTTCTTGCGGTTGACCTGCGACTTGGCGTCGGCGGCCGGCAGAATGCCGTGGCTGCCGTGACAGGCGCTGCAGGTCGCCGCGTGCTCGCCTCTGGCGACACCGCGCGCGTGCACGCTCGCTTCATAGGCGGCGAGCGGCTGCACCAGCTTGACCCCGGCCCGGATGCCCATCTCGGGATCCGAATGACACTTGCCGCAGGTCTGGGCGAGACGCTTCGGATTCACCAGCGAGGCCTCGTCGGCCACCGGCATGAGCTTGTGGAGCTCGCCGTGGCAGGCGAAGCAGTCCGGGCGCTTGGCGCCGTTCGCGTCTCCCTTGTGGTGGACGCTCGCGGCCAGCGCCTCGTCGGCGTCGCTATGGCAGTTGACGCAGGCCGCGCGGGGGTCGTCGGCCGCGTGCGGGTCCTTGGTCTTGCCGGGGTGGCAGTCGGCGCAGGAGGCCCCGGCGGCGCCGTGGACGGTCGCCTCCCACTTCTTCGCGTCGACGACCAGGCGCTCCTCGCCGACGTTGTCGACCGTGCCGTGGCACTCGAGGCACTCCTCGGCGGCCAGCGCAGGGCTGGCGGAGGAAAGGGCCAGGGCGAACCCGGCGAACGGCAGCAGGAAACCAGCTACAAGAAAGCGAGAGCGCATGATGACCTCCAAGAGTACCGGGGTCCTCGAGCTCGAAAGGGCCTCAGCGAAAAGAGCGACTTCAGCGGTAACTGAACAGCATGGCGTAAATGATCAGCCCGATCAGGGTCAAGCCGATCGTGAGGGCGATGAAGCCGAAGATCCGGAAGGCGTTCTCGACGGGCTTGGCGATCGGACCCACCAGGTGCTCTTCGAAGTCGCCGCGCTCCACCATCTGCGCGTATTCGTCCGGCTTGTCGTGCTTCAGCTCCTCGATCGGCACGCGGCCGGTGAAGATCACCGGATCCATCGGGAACTTGTCGGGCCGGAAGTGCGTGTTGAAGAAATGGATCGTGAAGATGAAGCCGACGGCGAGCAGCGCTTCGTCGCTGTGGATGATCGTCGCGACGTTGATCGTCCAGCCCGGCAGGACGCGGGTGAAGAATTCCGGGAACCAGAGGGTGAAGCCGGTCGAGCCGATCACCAGCACGCCCCAGAACACCGCGAAGTAGTCGAACTTCTCCCAGTAGGTGAAGCGGCCGTAGTTGGGCCGCGGACCGAACCCAAGGAACCACTTGATCGAGTCGATGAACTCGGTGAGATCGCGGCGCCCGAAGAGGATCGACGCCGGACCGAGAATGGTCTCGAACCAGGATCGGCCCGAGGCGATCTTCTTGCGCCGCACATCCCAGACATGGACGCCGAAGACGATGATCAGGGCGATCGCTCCCAGACGGTGAACCACACCCATCGACTCGAAGCCGCCGAAGGCTCGGGACAGGCCCTGCGCCCAGCCGGCGTAGGAGAACTTGAGCGCCATGCCGGTGATCGCCAGGGTGAAGAACGACAGCATCATCGCCAGATGCTGCAGGCGCTGGAAGGCGGTAAAGCGCTGATAGAGCTTCTCCTGGCCTTCGAGGCGCGAGGCGGCCTTCATGTGCCGCCACTGGTCGCGCGTCAGGAAGAGCCGGACGAGCCAGGCGACGGTGTGGAAGACCGCGAAGGTCAGGGTGCCCAGGAGCAGCGCGGTCATCGCCCGGAAGACCCAGTAGAGCCAGGGATACTTGTGGCGGTCGTGGTGCGTGGCGTGGGTCAGGTAGCCGGCGAAACGCCGGTTCGCCCCCGGGTGGCACTTGGCGCAGGTGGCGATGACGTTGTCGCGCGACAGGGTCGAGGCGATATCCGACGGCGCCAGGATGTTGTGGGTGCCGTGGCAGTCGGAGCACTTGGCCGCCGACTCGCCGCCCAGTTTCGACGCCTTGCCGTGGAACGTATCGAAAAACGTCTCCGCCTGCTCCTTGTGGCAGCCGCCGCACTGACTGAGCATCCGGGTGCGCGCCCCCGGCAGGTCGATGCGCGAGATGTTGTGCGAGCTGTGGCAGTCCTCGCACACCGGCAGATGCTCGCCGTTCTTCGGCTCTCCCGTGGCGTGAATGCTCTTGGCGAACTTCTCCTTGACGCCCAGGTGGCACTTGCCGCAGGTGTCCGGAAGATTCGCGCGATTCACCGTCGAGCGCGGATCGTCGGGCGGCAGCTCGCCGTGCGACGAGTGGCAGTTGACGCAGGTGGCGGTGACAACGAGTCCGGAATCGGTCAGCCCCTGGCCGTGAATCGAGTCGGCGTAGCTGCCGACGATGTCGGGCGTTTCGCCGTGAATCCGCACCGCCGCCTGCGCGCCGACGCGATGGCAGCGCGCGCAGAGAGTCGGAACGTTGCGCGCGAACGTCGGCGACAACGGCTCGTTCTTCGACTTGGTGGCGTGCGCGGAGTGGCAATCGAGACAGACCGGGGCATCCGGGTCCTGCTTCGCGGCGAGCGTCCCGTGGATGCTGGTGTTGTACTGCTCGACCTGTGCCGCGTGGCAGATCCCGCAATCGACCTTCTTGGTGATCGTCTCGCACGGCCGGGTGTGCGATGGCTGAACCTCGTTGTGGCACTGCGCGCACGCGGTCTTCGC
>JBGARM010000053.1:7423-12119 GCA_044230215.1 Thermoanaerobaculia bacterium
GTCGGTGTAGAGCGACACCTGCTTGCCGTCACGTTCGACCGCGAGGTCCGGCTTGCCGTGGCAGGTCAGGCAATCCTGGTTCGCCATGCCGGCGCTGTAGAAAACGCGGCGCACCTTGTGCGGCTCGTGGCAGTCGACGCAGACCGGAATCTTGTTCGGCGCGCTTTCCCAGAGATGGCCCTCGATGACCTTGCGATGCACCAACTCGATCTGGCCGTGGCACTGGGTGCAGGTCTTGACCACGTTCTTGGCGTTGATTGTCGACTTCGGGTCGCCGTGCGGCAGGATGTTGTGCGCCGAATGGCAGGAGGTGCAGACCGCCGTGACCGTCAAGCCCTTCTTGAACAGCCCCTCGCCATGGATCGAGTCGGCGTAGTTGCCGAGGATGTTCTCCTGCGGGATGGCGTGCGTCAGCGAGACCTCGCTGCCCTCCCGGTGGCACTTGCCGCAGAGCAGCGGGATGTTCATCACCGCGACCGGCGACTTGGCGTCCTTGTGGGAAAGGATGCCGTGGCCGCCGTGGCAGGTGATGCAGGTCGGGGCCATCGCATCGCCGCGCGCCGCGGCCTTGCCGTGGAGGCTCGCGTGCTGCTCGGTAGCGACGCCGGCGTGGCAACCGCTGCAGGCGGCGAGCGCCTGCTTCGCCTTGGCGATCCCGTGCGGCTGGCTGTGGCAATCGATGCAGGTTGCGTTGGGCTTCTCCCCCGCCGCTCCGGCATGGGCGCCGACGGTCGCCGCCTTCGCCTCCTCCTTGTGGCACTGGGCGCAGGTTGCGGTGACGTGCGCCGGGCCGGTGGCCGAGCCCGGGGTCTTCGCCGCCGCGATCTTGTGCGCGACGCCGTGGCACTCGCGGCACGAGGGGGTCGCCTTTCCGGGCGCTCCGTGTACGCTCGCTGCGAGCTTCTCTCCCGCCTCGTGACAGTCGGCGCAGACCGCGTAGGGTTTGGCCGGCAAAGCCTCCGGATGCGGATCGGCGTCGAACCCGGGGTGGCAGTCGAGACAGGCGAGATCGGCGTGCGGCGTCGCGCCGAGATGGACGTCGTCGTGGCACTCGGCGCACGGCGATTCCTGCGCGAGGACGCCCGCGACCGGGACGATGGCGAACAAGAGGAACAGGGCGCCGACGAGCGCACCGGAGCGGAATCGGGGCCAGAGTGGCATGCCCGGAAACTACTAAAGGCAGGCGTTTCGAGCACTACCCGATTGGAGGGCGGTGCTTGGATAGGATGCTCCCCGCAGTTGCACCGCAGCCACTGCACGCCCGGGGAGCAGCGCGAGGAGACGATGGCGAAATCGGATCGGTTGTCGATCACCGGCAGGATGTTGAAGCGCTACGCGGTCACCTCGGGCAAGGGCTTCCGCCTGAAGGGGGTCGATCCCCAGGACACCCTCGGGCTGAAGGAGAAGGACGCCCGCGCGGCGCTCGCGCGCGCCGTCGAACGGCTCGCCCGCCTGCAGGAGATGCTCTACGCGCAGGATCGCTGGGGCGTGCTGCTCATCTTCCAGGCGATGGACGCCGCCGGCAAGGACGGCGCCATCGAGCACGTGATGTCCGGCGTCAACCCGCAGGGCTGCCAGGTCTTCTCGTTCAAGGCGCCGTCGGCGGAGGAGCTCGATCACGACTTCCTCTGGCGCACCTCGAAGAATCTCCCCGAACGCGGCCGCATCGGCATCTTCAACCGCTCGTACTACGAGGAGACCCTGGTCGTCCGCGTGCATCCGCCGATCCTCGCCGGCCAACGACTGCCGCAGGAACTGGTGACGAAGTCGATCTGGCAGGAGCGCCTCGAGGACATCGCGGCGTTCGAGCGCTACTTCGCCCGCCAGGGCTATCTCATCCTCAAGTTCTTCCTCCACATCTCCAAGGAGGAGCAGAAGGAGCGCTTCCTCGCCCGCCTCGACGAACCGGCGAAGAACTGGAAATTCGCTCTCGGCGACGTGCGCGAGCGCGAACACTGGGAGGAATACATGCAGGCCTACGAGGCGGCGATCCGCGCCACCGCGGCGCCGCACGCCCCCTGGTTCGTGGTGCCTGCCGACCACAAGTGGTTCACCCGGCTGGTGGTCTCCGAAACCATCGTCGCGGCGATCGAAGGTCTCGACCTCGCCTGGCCGAAGCCCGCACTCGCCCCGGCGGATATCGCCGCGGCAAGGAAGAGTCTCGCCGGCAGCTGAGGCTCGGGTCGCCCTCAGTCCATCGTCGGCGCCTCGCCCGGATTCCACAACACAGGGCTCCAGCTCCCGGCGTCACTGTTGGCCTCGAAGCGCCAGACCCACGGGTCGACGCCGTCGGGGGCGCGCCAGCCCCACGGATCGATCGCTCCCGGATTGCGGCCGTTGAAGCGCAGGCCGAGATAGCCGTAGTCGACCTCCCAGGCGTCGCGGAAGCTGAGATTGCGATGGCGGAAGACGGCGATGTGCAGATGGTCGCCGCTCGACGCGCCGGTCGTGCCGACCCGACCGAGCACCTCGCCCTGGAGGATCGCTTCGCCGCGGCGGACGAGAGTGTCGGACATGTGCGCGTAGTACGAGGTGAAAGCCTCGCTGTAGAGGCCGGTGCCGACCGAGTGGCGGACGAAGATCTCGCGCTGGTAGGGGTCGCCGCCGACGCCCGTAGCCGAGAGCACGTAGCGCGGCACCGCCGCTTCGACCCGCCCGTCCGCGACGGCGAGCACGAAGCGATCGCTATGCAGGCCGATGTCGACTGCCGCCTCGTCGACGCCACCGAGCGCGCCATCGACGCCGTTGGCGTCCGGCCCGTCGCACATCTGGCGCCCGTTCAGATCCACGAAATGCGCCGACGGATGCGCCGGATTCGGCGTCTGACCGAAGACGGAGACGTTCAGCGCGAGGTTGAAGACGTCGTGATTGAAGGACTGCGCGGTCGTCGCGAGATGCGACCCCGTGTACGGCCGGTCGAAGATCCGCAGGATTCGCGGCGCAGCCGTGAAGACGCAGTGAGTGCGCCCGGCGGCGGCCGCCTCGGCGGCATCGAAGGGCGCCGCGCCATTGCCGCTGTGGGCCGCGATGTAGCCGCCGTCGCAGACCGCCAGCACGTCGTTCGTGCCGTTGAGCGAGTAGAGCCCGGCGCGCTCGATCACGCGGCCGGGGACTGTGATCAGGATCACGGTGCACGGTACGCCGGTGGCGCTCGAAGCGAGCAGGTAGGAGGCTCCGGTGTCGGGATGGGTCGCGCTGCAGTAGCGCCCGTAGCCGGATGGGACCGGGATCTCGTCGAACGCGGTCGTCGGCGCCGGCAACTCGTCGTACTCCCAGTCGCGGCTCCAGATGCGCTCGGCGACGACGCCCGCAAGGAGCGGCGCTTTCGGGCCCTGGGGGACGCTCGAGCCCCCCCAGGTTCCAGCGGGATAGCGGTCGGTGTCCGAGAGCAGCAGGAGGTTCCCGCGATACAACAGCACGTCCTCGAGCACGTCGGCCACATCGAGCCGCGCCTCGGCTGGCAAAACGTCGGCGTGGCCGACTCCCGGGAAGGCGTAGTAGCCGACGCCGGCGAGGTTGAAGCCGCCGATATCCACCGCACCGTCGGGGTGGAACTTCGCCACCGCCAGATCGGTCGTGCCGTAGGTTGCGGCATCACCGCTGGCGTTGACGTGCGTCCCGGCGGCATAGAACCCGCCGTCCGCGCGCAGGACGATCCGGCGCAGGATCGTCTCGCCGTCGTCGCGGGGATTGAGCAGTGCAGCGAGCGCCGAGAAGCGCAGGCTCCTGCGTCCGTCGCCGGAAAACGAGGTGTCCAGGGCGCCGGCGCCGGTGAGGGCGACGAGATCGCCGTTCGAGGTGAACGGAAACTCGAACAGGGTCCCGGCGACGAGCAGGCGCTGCCGCGCGGCATCCCAGGCGAGGTCGGCGACCGTCGGCGTGGCGGCGGTGCCGTCTGCGATCACCACCTTGCCGTCGCCGCTCCAGCTCGTATCGAAGCTGCCGTTGCTCTGCAACCGGGCAATCCCGTAGCCCACGCTGCCGGCGGCGTCGAGCGCCGCCCCGGCGACGACGATGCGCCCGTCCGGGAGAAGAAGGAGGCGCTGGCAACCCTCGATGTCGTCGGGACCGGCGCTGAAGTCGATGTCGCGGATTCCCGTGCCATTGAACGTCGTGTCGAGCGTGCCGTCGGCCCGGAAGCGGACGACGAGCATGTTGCGCTCGACGAACAGGTCGACGTAACCGCAGGCGAGGACGCGCCCGTCGGCGTAAGTCGCGACGTCTGCGAGCCGGGTCTCCAATCCGGCCAGACCACTGAGCTCCTGGAGCGCCACCTTGCCGTTTCCCGAGAAGGTCCCGTCATAGGTTCCGTCGGCTGCCTTCAAGCGGGCGACGATGCCGCTGTCGTTCCCGCTGGTGGTGGCGTAGCCGACCACGACTGCCCGCGACAAGGCGTCGACCACGAGCTCCTGGCAGTGATCGGCGTTGGCGCTGCCCAGGTCGAAGGCGAGGCGGCGCGTCGCCTCGTTGTCGCCGGAGTAGTCCATGTCGAGCGCCTTGGCGTTCGGCAGGTAGCGCGATACGGCGCAGTCGAGATTCGGGTCGGAAAGGCTGTCGCGCCAGTCCGCGAGGATCAGGATCCGCCCCGCCGAGTCGGCCGCGACGGCGTGCCCGGAAAGGTCGACGAGATGGGTGCCCGTGATGTCGAAGAACGCCCCGTTTCCGGTCGCTGGCCCGAATCGTGTCCAGACCGCGG
>JBGARM010000540.1:0-2104 GCA_044230215.1 Thermoanaerobaculia bacterium
GCCGTGCGGTGGCCGGCGACAAGATCGTGCTCGGCATCTTCGCCGACTCCGACTCCGATACCGAGCCGGAGCTCGCCCGGCTCGGCGCCGCAGGCGCGCGGACAGCCCGGGCGCTGATCGAAGGACTGCGCTTCCGCGGCGAGCACGATCGCATCCTCGAGACTCCGCTCTCGAGCCGCGGCCGCACGCTCACCCTCGTCGGTCTCGGCAAGCGGGCGGAGCTGACCGCCGAGCGGGCGAGCGCCTTCGTCGACCGCGCGATCGCCGCGGCGCACCATGCGCAGGCCGCGAGCCTCGGTCTGATCGTCCCCGAGCACGCCGAGTTCGCCGGCGAGGCTGCCGCGGAGCGCATCGCTCGTCGCCTGGCCCTCGCCGACTACCGCTTCGACGCCTATCTCGCGAAGCCGGCCGGACCGCGGCTCAAGTCCGCCACCGTCGCGGCGCCGGCGGCCGGACGCCGCGCCTACGCGAGCGGCCTGGCGCTGGGCAGCGCCATCGCCGCCGGGGTTGCCCTGGCGCGCGACCTCGGCAACACACCGCCCAACCAGGCCTCGCCCGAATGGATGGCGCGCCAGGCGCGCGCCCAGGCGCGGCGCTGGGGTGCGACGATCCGGATCCTCGGCGTGCCGGAGCTCCGCCGGCGCGGGATGGGGGGCCTCCTTGCCGTCGGCGCCGGGTCGGCGAATCCGCCGCGCCTGGTGCGCATCGATCTCGGCGGGACCACGCGGCGCGGCGATCGGAGCGAGCGCGCTCCGCTCGCTCCGATCATTGCGTTGGTCGGCAAGGGGATCACCTTCGACACCGGCGGCATCTCGATCAAACCGTCGGCGCAGATGGACGAGATGAAGTGGGACAAGATGGGGGCGTGCGCCGTCCTCGGGATTCTCGAGGCGGTCCACCGCCTCGACCTGCCGGTCCGCCTGCGGGCCTATCTGCCGCTCGCCGAGAACATGCCGGACGGCGCCGCCTATCGCCCGGGGGATATCGTCCGCATGGGCAACGGCAAGACGGTGGAGATCACCAACACCGACGCCGAGGGGCGCATGGTGCTCGCCGATGCCCTCGCCTGGGCGGCGAGCGAAACGCCCGACGCGCTGGTCGAGTACTCCACCCTGACGGGTGCCTGCGTCGTCGCGCTCGGCCAGACCGGCGCCGGCCTGTTCAGTCCGTCGGACGAGCTCTCGGCCGGCCTGCTCGAAGCGGCCGGCGCCGCCGGCGAGCGCCTGTGGCGGCTGCCACTGTGGCCCGAGTTCCTCGACGAGATGCGCGGCACCCACTCCGACCTCAAGAACTCCGCCGGACGCTGGGGCGGCGCCTCGGCCGCGGCGGCCTTCCTGTCGCAGTTCGTCGGCGAGGTCGGCGAGTGGGCGCATCTCGATATCGCCGGCCCGGCCTACGTCGGCGGCCACGGCAGAAAGCGCGGCGCGACCGGCTACGCCGTGGCCTTGACGGTGAACTGGCTGCGCGCCCGGGCGGCGGCGATCGCCGCCCCTGGCAGACGCCCGGCGAGCCCGCGGCGACGCCGCTGAGCCTCGGGCCGCCGCTGCCGATGCCATCGCCCGAAGCACCCCTGCTCGAGGTTTCCGGGCTGGAGATCCGCTTTCCCGGGGGAGAGCGGCCGTTCGAGGTCGTGCGCGGCGCGAGCTTGACCGTCGAGCGGGGCGAGATCGTCGGTCTGGTCGGCGAGTCCGGTTCGGGCAAGAGTCTCACGGCGCTGGCCATTCTCGGCCTGGTGCCGCCGCCGGGCCGCATCGTCAGCGGAGCCATCCGGTTCGACGGCCGCGATCTCGTCGGCCTCCCCGAGCGCGACCTGCAGGCGATCCGCGGCGCGCGCATCGGTCTCGTCTTCCAGGAACCGATGGCGGCTCTCAATCCGGTGCTGACGCTCGAGACCCAGATCTCGGAAGCGGTGCGGGCCCATCCGGACCGCGCGGGCGGCAGCGGTGCGCGGGTGACCGCTCGCGCGGCGCGGGCCCGGGCCCTCGAGCTCCTCGAGCTGCTGGCGATTCCCGATCCGGCGCGCCGGCTGAAGGAGTATCCGCACCAGCTCTCGGGCGGCCAGCGCCAGCGCGCCATGCTGGCGATCGCGCTCGCCGCCGGACCC
>JBGARM010000541.1:0-2099 GCA_044230215.1 Thermoanaerobaculia bacterium
CCGCCCTTCGTAGTGGCGCAGGACGAAGGCGGTCCGTTCGTCGGGCGAGAGGCCGGCGAGCGCCGCCTCGGCCGCCGCCTCCGGCGCGCCGCGGCGCGCCAGCTCCTGCGCCACCCGCAGACGCCCCCAACCCTTGCGCCGGGCGGTCGTCTCGACGAAGGAACGCGCCAGCGAGGCGTCGTCGAGCAATCGAAGCCGCGCCAGCTTGTCGAGTGCGTCGTCGATTTCGGCGCGCTCGTAGCCCGCGCGGGCGAGCTTGACCTCGAGCTCGCGCCGGAAGTGCGGCCGCAGTGCCAGGAACTGCGCGGCTTTATCGCTGGCCGCGGGGCGGTCGCTGGCCGCGTGCCGATCACTGGCCGCGGGGCGGTCGGCGGCCGCCGAATCCTCCCCTCCCTTCGACCTCTTCCAGGCACTCAAGGGAACCGGCCGCCCTCAGCCCTTCAGCTTGCGGACGATGCGCTTCAGCGGGGAACCGTCTTCGAGACGGCGCTCGACGTCCTCGAGGCTCGCCGGCAGGAGGAGGACGTTGCGCTTCTTGAGCTCCACCAGCAGGAGCTCGATCTGGTCGGCGCGGTCCTCCGTGCCGCCCGTAAACAGGCGGCGCAGCGTCGTCCGGCCGTCGATGCCGTCGAGAAAGGCGCGCTCGCGCAGCGGCGTCGCCTCGAGCTCCCGCGCCGCGGGCTTGCGGATCCAGACCGGCACCAGAGACTCGATCGCTTCGAGCGGGAAGATCGCGCTGGCGCTCCCGACCACAACCTCGTCCTCGGCCTGGAGGCTGAGCAGGAGCTCGCGCAGGTCGATCTCGCGCGAGATGGACGGACTCTCGCCGGGGTTGCGCACGAGATCGAGAAGTCCACGGCCGATCAGCCTCGAACAGGCGGAAAGGAACGGGAAGTAGACCCCGCCGGTGCGAGCGTAGAGGTCGGAGAGAGCCGCCTCCGGCGCCGCCGCATGGAGGATGCGCCGCTCGTAGGGCGATAGTTCGGCGTCATCGGCGTTGCCGTGCGGCCCGGGACGAACGACGACGCTGTCGCTGGTGAGCACGCGGCGGATCCGGGCCTGCTCGTCGATCCACTGCGTGCCTTCGAGCAGGAGCTCCGTCGTCTCGAGCTCGACCTCGACGCGCGAGGCCGGCGGGTTGCCCTCCTGGAAGTAGAACAGCCCCTGCTTCCAGAAGAAGAGGTCCTGCACCGACTCCTGGATCGACTGCGCGAGCGTGACGCGCACGGTCGACTCGTCGAGAAGCCCGAGCTCGCCCACCGCTTGACCCAGCGGAATGCGTTTCGACCGGCAGTGCGCGAGCGCCCGGCCGAGCTCGTCGCCGCCGAGATGGCCATGCGCGACCAGATGCTGGCCGTAGTGCTCCGCCACCTGGTTCGAGCGACAATCGAGGATCTTGCCGAGGCGAAAGCCGATCCGCTTCTCGCGCTGGCTGCGGCGCACCACGAGGGTGCCGGTGACGCGCTCGGTCAGCGCCCACTGCAGGAGGTTCGAGGCTGGGAATGCGGACAGCCGGCCGGTGAACTCCATGAGCGGATCCTAGTTCAACCGTGCCATGCCGCCGACTTCGAGCTGCGGGCCAGGCTCAGCGCTTCGGACCCTCGATGCGCTCGATCTCGAAGGCCGACTCTTCCGTCGGGTTGAAAGACCCCGGCGCGTCGAGGGCGGACTCCATCTGCTCGCGGGAGGCGTCGGCGGTGAACTGCACACCCTGGATCTTGAGCTTGAACTCGTCGGGATTCGAGGCCCGCCGGATCGCCTCTTCGAGCGTGATGAGGCCCGCCTTGTAGAGCTGGAAGAGCGACTGGTCGAAGGTCTGCATGCCGTACTGGCTGGTGCCGAGCGCAATCTGCTCGCGGATGTACTTGGTCTTTTCCTTGTTCTCGATGCAGTCCCGGATGTAGGGCGTGACGATCATGACCTCGGCCGCCGGCACCCGGCCGCTGCCGTCGGCGCGCGGCAGGAGGCGCAGCGAGATCACCGCCTTCAACACCTGGCCGAGTTGGATGCGGATCTGCTTCTGATGGTGCGGCGGGAAGACGGCGATGATGCGGTTGATGGTCTCGGTCGCGTCCAGCGTATGCAGCGTCGAAAAGACG
>JBGARM010000542.1:0-2095 GCA_044230215.1 Thermoanaerobaculia bacterium
CCGGACGACGTCAAGGGCGAGCGCATCAAGGCGTTCGACGTGTTGAAGCCCGGCGAGGCTTCGGGTCCCGGCCTCATCGGCAGCCTCAAGGACCACGTGCGGCAGGATCTCGGTCCGATCGCCCAGCCCGCAGACATCGAGATCCGGACGTCGCTCCCCAAGACCCGCTCGGGCAAGATCGTGCGCCGCTTCCTCAAGGCGCAGGAGCTCGGCGAAGACCCCGGCGACCTCTCGACCCTCGCCGACTGACGGGCCGAGGCGCCGGGCTCAGACCGGCCGCGAAGCGAGGCCGCGCAGGACCTCCGCGGCCGCGTAGTCGCCGTCGCCGCCGGTCTCTCCGGCCGGCAGATAGCTGCGGATCGCGTCGAGATCGTCCCCAGCAGTGAGGAGCGGCGGCTCGAGTGCGCCGTGGACCTGCGGCTCGGCGAGCCCGACGTTGGCGAGCAGGCTGTTGCACAGGCACTTGCGGCCGGCGGTCTGCGCCGCTTCGCCCCCCTTGGCGACGAACGCATCGACCGGCTCGGCGGCACAGCGGTAGCCGATCTGCCCGTCGTCGCGACGGTAGGCGCTCCGCAGGAAGCCGAGGTTGCAGACCCGTTCGCGCGCGGCGTAGACCGCGTCGTCCGAGAGCGTTGCCGGCAGATCGACGACCTTGAACGGGAACCCGGTCGGGGAGGCGCGCGGATCGGTGCGAACCCCCGCGGCGCCGTCGCGAACCTGCGCGATCACCGCCCGGCGGAGCTCCGGCGCGAGGCCCGACTCGCGGCTGAAGGCGAACGCCGTGCCGACCTGGATGCCGTGCGCTCCGAGCCTCCGGGCCTCGGCGAGCGCACCGGGCCGGCCGCGGTTGCCGGCGAGCCAGAACGGCTTTCCGAGCTCGCGCAGTTTCTGCAGGTCGACCTCGTCACGCGGTCCGTAGACCGGCTGGCCGCTGTCGTCGAAGCGGGCCGCTCCGCGCGGCGGAGCGTTGTGACCGCCCGCCGCGGGGGCCTCGACGATGAATCCGTCCACCGGTCCAGTGGCGCGCTTGAGCAGGATCTGCGCCAGAGAAACCGAAGAGATGATGGGGAAGAAGTGCGGCACCGTGAGCCGCTCGGCCGCCAGCGGCGTCGCGAGCTCTGCCGGAACGAAGCCGATGCTCGCGTTCGCGGCTTCGTCGCCGGCAACTCCCACGGAAAGCGAGGCCGGCTGGTGCCCGGCGAGCGCCGCGAGGGCGGCGGGGATCTCGAGCGGAATGCCGGCCCCCATGAGGACGTAGCCGACGCCGGCGAGCATCGCACCGTAGAGAGTCGGCAGGGTCGGCAGGACGATCTTCTGCAACAGATTGATGCCGACCGCGCCGTCGTGCCCCTCGCGCGCCAGGTCGACCTCGACGAATCCAGCCAGGACGTTGAGCCCCAGGAGATCGCGGCTGGGCTTCAGGGTGTGTCGGGCGACCTCGGCGAAGTGCGCGCCGGGGGCGATGCCGCCGGGCACGAAGTAGCGCTTCATCACCCGGTCGACCATTTCACGATAGGGAAAGCGCGCCAGCGACCGCCGCAGGTCGCCGGCCAAGTCGCCGAGCTGCAGCCGGCGGGCGAGCTGGACGTCGAGCGCGGTGCCCGAGACCACCCCGAGCCCCCCGGCGGCGGCCACCGCCCGCGCCAGGCGCCAGCCCGAGACGCCGACCCCCATGCCGCCTTGAATGACTTCCGGATGAGATGCGTTGGACATGGCGGGAGACTCCTCTGTGCAGGCGAGGAGTCACTATATTACAGAGCGAGGACGCACGTAGTTTGACATGAAACATTGAGGGTCTGGAGCGGGCGGTGGACGGCGTCGTCACCGGCTCGACTTGGCGTCGGTTGCGGGACTATGCTGCGGCATCTCGAGAGGGACTGCTGCATGGCGTTGCGTTTGACCTGCCCGAACTGCGGCTCGCGCCCGCACACCGAATTCTGGTTCGGTGGCGAGGTCGAGGCCCATGCCGGAGGCGCGGTGGCGCCGGCCGCGGGCGGCGACGACGCCCGCCTCGAGTCCGACTTCGCTCGCGTCTGGCTGCGACGCAACAGCTACGGCCGGCAGCACGAGCGCTGGTTCCATCACGCTGGCTGCC
>JBGARM010000543.1:0-2074 GCA_044230215.1 Thermoanaerobaculia bacterium
ATCATGCTGGCGCTGGTCGCCGCGCTCGAGCGCGGACCCGACCTCGACCGGGTCCCCGGCCTGGTGCGGAATCGCGGCGGGGCGCAGGTCTCGACCGGCCACGCGCCGGAACGCCGCGCGCTCGACGAGCTGCCGCTGCCGGCCCGGCACCTGATCGCCCGCTACGCGCCGCACTACTACATCAACTTCCGCAAGCCCCTGGCCCTGATGGAGACGGCGCGCGGCTGCCCGTTCAAGTGCAGTTTCTGCTCGGTGTGGAAGTTCCACGAGTCGAGCTTTCGCGAAAAGTCCCCCGCCCGCGTCGTCGAGGAGCTCCGCCAGATCGAAGCGCCGAACGTCTTCATCACCGACGACATCTTCTGGATGAACGTCAAGCGCGGCGAGGAGATGGCAAGAGCGATCCAGGCCGCAGGCATCCAGAAGTACTTCACCGTGCAGACGCGCACCGACATCATCTGCAAGTTTCCGCACCTCATCGAGCTGTGGAAGGGATGCGGCTCGCTGGCCATCTTTCTCGGCCTCGAGTCGGTCACCGACGAGGGGCTGGCGAACATCAACAAGAAGAACACGACGGCGAACAACGAGCGCGCGATCGAGATCCTCAAGGAGCTGGGGGTTGGCTTCACGCCCAATTTCATCGTCGATCCGGCCTGGGACCACGCTGACTTCGCGCGCCTGCGCGAGTGGATTTCGCGCATGGGGGCCTACAACAGCGGCTTCTCCGTTCTCACGCCGCTCCCGGGAACCGATCTCTGGTCGGAAGCCAAGGACCGCGTGACCACCCAGGACTGCGAGATGTTCGACATCATCCACGCCGTGCTGCCGACGAAGCTGCCGCTCGAGGAGTTCTACCGCGAGTATTCGGGTCTCTGGCGCCACGTCCTCGAGGTGCGCTACCGCGAGCGTGGCAAGGTGAGAACCTACCTGCAGCTCGGCGCGGCCCTCGCCACCGGCAAGGTGAGCCCGGGCTCGGTTCGCAAGGGGATGAATCTGGCGAAGGTGTTCAGCAAGCCGGAGACCTTCCTCGCGGCGCACGCCGCGCGCCCGCGCGGGGCTGCGAACTAGGTCGGCTCAGATCACCCGGTCGCTGCCGCCGTCGACGGGGATCTGCGCCCCGGTCGTCTTGGCGAACAGATCGCCCGCCAGCTCGGCCGCGAGCTCGCCGACGTCGCGCGCGCGGACCTCGCAGCCCAGCAGGTTGCGCCGCTTGTACTCCTCGACCGTGAGTCCGTATCGCGCGGCGCGCCGTGCGAGCATCTCCGGCGTCCAGAGATCGGTGTCGAAGACGGCGTCCGGATGGAGGATGTTCACTCGCACGCCGCGCGGCGCGAGCTCGAGAGCGGCGACCCGGGCGAGCTGGACGAGCGCCGCCTTCGAGGCCGAGTAGGCGGCGGCTCCGGGGCCCGGAGCGAGCACGTTGCGCGAGCCGATGACGACGACCGAGCCACCGAAGGGTGCCAGCGCGAGCAACGGCGCGGCGGCGCGCAGCAGGCGGAAGTTGGCGTCGACGTTGACCTCGAACGCGCGGCGCCAGAGCTCGTCCGGCAGATTCTGGATCTCTTCGCCGGCAGCGAAGAAGCCGAGATTCAACACCAGCGCATCGAGTCCGCCGAAGCGTTCGACCGTGCGCTCGAGAGCTTCGCGCAGGGTCGCCTCGTCGGTCGCGTCGCCGACCAGCGCGAGAAGATCCGGTCCGTCGAGGTCGAGCGGCCGGCGATCCAGGCCGGTCACGGCGGCGCCGCGGCGGCGCAGGGCCTCGAGACAGGCGCGCCCGATGCCGCCCGCCGCGCCACTGACGAACGCCACCCGGCCGCCCAGGGCGGGGAGGGCGGCGGCAGTCTTGAGCTTGGCCTGCTCGAGCTCCCAGTACTCGACCTCGAACAGTTCGGCCGCAGGCAGCGGGCGGTAGCCGCCGAGCGCCTGCGCCGCCCGCGCGGCGGCCAGGGTGTGCTGGGAGATGGCGAGCGCCGCGGCGGCGTCGTGAGCCGAGTCGCCGAAACCGACCAGGCCGCCGCCCGGCAGCAGCGCGACGCGCGGCGCGAGGTCGAGACGCTCGAGCGGGCGGCCGGCGGCG
>JBGARM010000544.1:0-2062 GCA_044230215.1 Thermoanaerobaculia bacterium
TGGGCGAAGCCCGCGAGCGGTTCGCCGCCCACCCGCCGGGTGGGGCTGTCCGGAGTGGCGAGCTCTGGCGAAGCCGCCTCGAGGGCAACCAGCTCCGCCATGAGGCGGTCGAAGTCGCGGTCGCTGATCTCGGGCTTGCCGAGCGCGTAGTAGAGCTTCTCGTGGCGCTGGATCTCGCCGCGCAGGAAGGCGGCGCGACTTGCCGGGTCGCTCTCTCGGGCGGCTTTCATCGCCGGAGCCTAGTGCGCGGGCGACCCGCTGGCCGTCGGCCGCGCGGCGCCGCTCGCCGCTTCCGGAATCCGCAGGGCGCCGGAGTCGAACAGCGAACTGGAAGGCGGTTGCGCCAGCAGGTCGGGCTCGCGCTCGAGGAGCTCGCGCAGCACGGCGACGACGCGCGGATCGAACTGCGCTCCGGCCTCGCGGTCGAGCTCCGCCAGCGCCTGCTCCATCTCCCTCGCCTGGCGGTAGGGGCGGTCGTTGGTGATGGCGTCGAGGGCGTCGATGACGGCCAGGATGCGCGCGCCGAGCGGGATGTTCTCGCCGCGCAGACCGAAGTAGCCCGGATAGGCAACGCCCTCGCGCTTGCCGTCCCAGCGCTCCTGGTGGTACTTGACCAGCGGCAGGACCTCCTGCATGACCTCGATGTTGCCGAGGATCCGCAGACCGATCTCCACATGCTGATGCATGACCAGGGTCTCGGCGGCATCGAGCGGCCCCTGCTTGTTGAGGATCGACTCCGGCACGCCGATCTTGCCGACGTCGTGCAGCAGCGCGCCGTAGGCGAGCAGCTGCAGGTCGCGGCCGCCGAGCCCGAGCTCCTGTCCGAGGCGTTCCGACAGGCGGGCCACGCGCTGCACGTGGCCGACGGTCGTCGGGTCCTTGGCTTCGATCGCCGCGGCAAGCGAAGCGACGGTGCGCTGGAAGTCACGTTCGAGCTGCGACTGCTGGCGCTGCACGTGCTCGAGAAGTTGCCGGTTGCGCTCGGAGAGCGCGCCGCCGACCGCGCCGAAGAGACAGAAGAATCCCGCGACGAGATAGCCCGGCGCCAGGATCTCGCGCGACGGACCGGCGTACGTCGCGAGCGCCGGCATCACGGTCAGCCCGAAGTAGGTCAGGCAGACCGGGAGGTTCATCCAGATGGCGCCGCCGAGGCCACCTTGCACACCGGCGAGCGCCACCGGGGCGAGCAGCCCGACGGCCATCCAGGCCGGGAAGCCCCAGTCGAGGCGGTACGAGGCCCACAGCACGACGACCGCGACGACCAACGCGAGTCCGGCGCCGGCGATCTGCCGCGTGTTGCCGCGCCACTGCAGGAAGAGCCGCCGGCCGTAGTCGTCGAGCAGGCTCTCGGGATAGAACGCGAGCAACAACGGCAGCCCGAGCACGAGGCAGGCCATGCTGTCGGCCACCCACCAGGCGAGCAGGTTGTTGACCAGTGCGCCGACCGACCACTCGAGCCGTCCGAGCCAGGCGAGCGACAGCGAGCCGAGAATGCCGCTCGCCAGGCTCGCCAGCACGACGCCGTAGAGCGAGACCCGCAGCAGGCGCCGGCCGGTCGGTCCGGTCGGCCGGCGCAGCGTCGCCGCCGGGATCACCGCCGCCGAAGCGTGTACGAGACTGAACAGCACCACCGCGAACGGCGAGATCGCCGCTGCGCCCCACGGCGTCGCCACCGCGCCGGCCAGCACGCCGAGCACTCCCCAGCCGCCGAAGGCGACGCTCGCCGCCAGCGACAGCCCGGCGGGCGGGAAGACGAAGGAGGCGCCGTAGGACTCGCTGAAGAACTCGGCCACCCGGGAGAGCAGGGCGAAGGCGACCGCCGTCCCCAGCATCTGCAACAGACCGCGTCCCGAGGAGACGTAGTCGGCCGAGCCCGCTTGGCCCGAGGCGGAGGAAGTCGTGGCGCTCGCGTACAAGAAGTCGCTTTCTACCTCGTGCCACCGCGCCGGTCAAGCGCCGGCTCGCGCCTGCCCCGCCGCCTCGGCGTGTCGCGGCGGACGGAGCGGGGTTCAGCCGCGCCGGCGGTCGTCGGCGGCGGCGGCCTCGGCGTCGTCCTGCGGCG
>JBGARM010000545.1:0-2060 GCA_044230215.1 Thermoanaerobaculia bacterium
GCAGTTGATCGCGGTACGATTGGAACATCGGCTGCAGCAAGATCGGGTGCCAGCGAATCTCGCCGGTCACCGGATCGAGTTGCGACGGCGTGAGCCGCGGGCGCTTCGGCGGCGGCGCTGGCGGCGACTGCCTGCTCGAAGCCGCAGTAGTCGCAGCGCAGCTTCCGCGTCGCCGGATTCCAGACGACATCGGCGCCGCATTGCGGACAGGGAAACTTGCGCGCATTGGCGCCGATCGCGACGCGGCCCGGCGGCGCGTCCGGGGAGTTGGAGGGCGGCACTGGCGCCGGAATCAGCCCTTGGGTGCCGGCGGCGGGGGCGGCGGCGCGCCGGCGGCGTTGCCGCCGAAGCCCGGGTAGCTCGAGAGGGGAGCCCAGCCGGCGGCGCCGGGACTCCAGGCGAGGGTCGAGGGGAGCACCTGGCCGGCGGCGACCATCGTGCGCAGGGCCTCGTCAGTGTAGGGGCCATAGGTCTTGCCGTCCACCGTGAGCGACCAGCGCGGCCCGGCCGCGGGCGGCGGCGGAGCGGCCCCGGCTGCCGAAGGCGGTGCGGCCGGTCCGGAAGAATTGCCCATCGCCTGGCCCATCATCTGGCCCATCGCGACGCCGGCGCCGATGCCGACGCCGGCGCCCGCGAGGCCGCCCGGATTCGCCGCCGCGGTGCCGATCGCTTCCGCTGCCTGCAACTGGGTGTACTGCTGCATGCGGTCGCCGAGGACTCCCAGCTTCGAGCGCTGGTCGATCGCCTTCTCGACCTCTTCGGGCAGCGAGATGTTCTCGATGAAGAAGCGCGACAGCTCGAGACCGAAGCCGGCGAACTCGGGAGAGAGGACGCCGCGGCCGGCCACCGACAGCTCGTCGTAGTGCGCCGCGAGGTCGAGCGCGGCGATCTTCGACTCGGCGAGGGCGTCGGAGAGCCGCGACAGGATCGTCGAGCGCAGCTGGCCGGTGACCTCGTCGGTCGAGGTCAGGCCGCGGGTGCCGACGATGTTCTGGAAGAAGACGCGGGCGTCGGCGATACGCATGGCGTAGGTGCCGAAGGCGCGCAGGCGGATCATGCCGAACTCGGTGTCGCGCATCATCACCGGGTTGGTGGTGCCCCATTTGAGGTCGGTGAACAGCCGGGTGTTGAAGAAGTAGACCTCGGCCTTGAACGGGCTCTGGAAGCCGTACTTCCAGCCGCGCAGGGTGGTGAGGATCGGTACGTTCTGGGTCTGGATCTCGTAGCGCCCGGGGGTGAAGAGGTCGGCGGCCTTGCCCTCGTTGACGAAGAGGGCGACCTGGTTCTCGCGCACGATGAGCTGGGCGCCCATCTTGATCTCCTGGTTGTAGACCGGGAAGCGCCAGACCAGCGAGTCGGTCGTGTCGTCGAGCCACTCGATGATCTCGATGAACTGCGACCCGAGCTGCTTCTTGATGTTGTCCATCAGACCCATTGCCGTACCTCCAGGAGGCGCACAAAGCGCAGACAGCGCGGAAATTGTATCTGATTGGCGTATCGTCTTCCGAACCGGAGAACGCCATGATCTGCCCGAACTGCCATGCCGAGTACCGCGACGGATTCACCACTTGTGCGGACTGCGAAATCCCCCTGGTCGAGGACCTCGCGGCAGCCGAAGCCGCCGCGAAGGCCGGCGCCGAGGACGAGGGTCTGGAGGCTCCGGGCTTCGCCGGCGGCTTCGGTGGCGGCCTCGGGGCCGGCTCTGGCGATCCCGGCGAGCTCGTGCCGCTCGCCGAGCTGGGCAGCCCCGAGATGCTCGGCACGCTGCTCGAGCAGCTCGAAGAGGGGCAGATCCCGTATGTCGTCCAGGCCGGGACGGCGCTCGCGCTCGATGACCAGGCCGACCGTGCCGGCGTCGCGCTGCGGCGAGTGCGGGATGCGCGGCGGCAGCAGCAGCATCTCGCCCTGGCGGATCGGCACATCGACGATCCGGCCGTCCTGCACGGTCTTCAGCAGCATGTCGCCCTCGAGCTGGTAGAACACCTCCTCGGCGGGGTCGACGTGGTAGTCCTTGCGCGAGTTCGGGCCGCCGACGGCCATGACGATGAACTCGCCGTGGG
>JBGARM010000546.1:0-2058 GCA_044230215.1 Thermoanaerobaculia bacterium
CACTCGGCCACCTCTCCGCGCACCAGACTAGGCCCGCGGATCTTACAATAGACTTCCTGCCTCATGACCAGCTCCGATCCGCGCGACGGCGACGTCGCCCAGCTTTCGATCAACACCCTCCGTTTCCTCGCCGTCGACATGGTCGAGAAGGCGAAGTCCGGACACCCCGGCGCCCCGCTGGGTCAGGCACCGATGGCCTGGCTGCTGTGGACCCGCTTCCTGCGCCACGATCCCGCTGACCCTCGGTGGCCGAACCGCGACCGCTTCATCCTCTCCTGCGGCCATGCCTCGGCCCTCCTCTACGGCCTGCTGCACCTCGCCGGCTACGATCTGCCGCTCGCCGAGATCGAACGCTTCCGCCAGCTCGATTCGAAGACGCCCGGCCATCCCGAGTTCGGGCACACCGTCGGTGTCGAGACGACGACCGGCCCGCTCGGCCAGGGTCTGGCGACCGCCGTCGGCCTGGCGATCGCGCGCGAGCAGCTGGGCGCCCGCTTCCGCGAGGGCGGATCGGCGCTGTTCGACTACCGCACCTGGGTACTGGCCTCGGACGGCGACCTGATGGAGGGCGTCGCCAGCGAGGCGGCCTCGCTCGCCGGACATCTGCGGCTCGGCAGCCTGAAGGTGCTCTACGATTCGAACCACATCTCCATCGACGGCTCGACCGATCTCGCCTTCACGGAGCTGGTCGATCGCCGTTTTGCCGCCTACGGCTGGAACGTTCTCGAGGTCGCCGACGGCAACGACCTCCCGGCTCTCGACGCGGCCATGGCGATGGCGGAGGCGGAGACGGCGCGGCCGACCCTCGTCGTGGTGCGCACCCACATCGGCTTCGGCAGCCCGCACAAGCAGGACAGCGCCGAGTCTCACGGCGCGCCGCTCGGCGCCGAGGAGACCCGGCTCACCAAGGCGGCGCTCGGCTGGCCGGCCGAGCCGGCGTTTCTCGTCCCGGCGGAGGCGCGCCTGCCGTTCGCCGCAGCGGCCGATCGCGGCGCAGCCGCCGCGCGCGCCTGGCGGGAGCGGCGCACCCGCTTCGCCGCCGCCCAACCGGAGCTGTCGCGCGAGCTCGAGCGCCGCGGCGCGAGAGCCCTGCCCCCGGATTGGCACCAGGCCCTGCCGCAATTCACGGCCGCCGACAAGCCGATCGCCACGCGCGCGGTCTCGGGCAAAGTCCTGCAGGCGATCGCCCCGGTCCTGCCCGAGCTCCTCGGCGGCTCGGCCGATCTCGCCGAATCGAACAACACGCTGCTCGCCAGCGAGGGGAGCTTCTCCGCCTCCCAGCCGGGCGGGCGGAATCTCCGCTTCGGCGTGCGCGAGCACGCCATGGGCGCCGCCCTCTCCGGCCTCGCCCTCTCCGGTCTCTTTCGCCCCTACGGCGGAACCTTTCTCATCTTTTCGGACTACATGCGGCCGGCCATTCGCCTGGCGGCGCTCATGCGGCAGCCGGTGGTCTACGTGTTCACCCACGATTCGATCTTCTTGGGCGAAGACGGCCCGACGCATCAGCCGATCGACCAGCTCGCCTCGCTGCGGGCGATACCCGGGCTGGTGACGCTGCGGCCGGCCGATGCCTGCGAGACCGTCGCTGCCTGGAAGGTGGCGATCGAGCGCACCGCGGGTCCCACGGCGCTGGCCCTCAGCCGGCAGAAGCTCACGGTGCTCGCCGCCAGCGCCGAGCGCGCCGCCGAGGGCGTCCCGCGCGGCGGCTATGTTCTCTACGAGAGCCCCGGCGGCGCTCCGCAGATCGTGCTCATCGCCACTGGCTCCGAGGTGGAGCTGGCGCTCGCCGGGGCGAAGCTGCTCGAGCAGGAGGGTCGCCGCGCGCGCCTGGTTTCGATGCCGTCCTGGGAGCTCTTCGCCCAGCAGCCCGAGAGCTATCGCGCCGCAGTCCTGCCCCCCGCAATCTCCCCCCGCCTCGCCGTCGAAGCGGCATCGCCTCTGGGCTGGGAGCGCTTCGTCGGCCTGGCCGGCGGCGTCCTCGGGATGGAGGGTTTCGGCGCCTCCGCCCCGGCCGAAGACCTCGCCCGGCACTTCGGGTTCACCGCCGAGAACGTCGCG
>JBGARM010000547.1:0-2056 GCA_044230215.1 Thermoanaerobaculia bacterium
GGCACTCGGGGAGATGGGGCCGGCGTCTAGTGAAGCTGGCCACCGACCCCATCTCCCCGAGCGCCAGAGCGCCCCAGCGAAGCAAACAGCTTCTCTAGCTGCCGTACCGACGAGGGGTGGCCGGACCGAGGGCTTCCATGGGCGCGGAGCGCTTCTTCAGCGAGCACCCATGGGAGACGGGCCGGTCAGGACCCCGAGCAAGCGCCGCAGCGACCACTACACGTTCGTGGCCCGCGAGCTGCGCCGGATCGGCCTCTAGCTTGACCGGCCACGCCCCGGCGGGCTAATCTCTCCCGGCGTTTGGGACGTCGTTCAACGGTAGGACATGCGGCTCTGAACCGCAGAATCGGGGTTCGAATCCCTGCGTCCCAACCATCTTCCTACCGGCAGTAATCTCCTGACTCACCAAGACTTGAACCGCAGAGGCCGGCCTGGCTACGGGGCGACGGCACTCCAGCGGCTCGAGCTCTGCCCTTCCCAGCCGTCGCCGAAGAGCGCACCCGGGAACTCATAGGCCCCGATGTCGATCGCTCCGCGGAGGATCCTCGCCGGCGCCGGGGAGCCGGGGAGGACGCTGTGCTGGGGAGGCTCGAAGGTCGGCAGGGACAGGGGATTCGGGAAGGGAAAGCCGGGAGGACCGGTCGAGGCTGCCGTCCCCTGTTCGAGCAGCGGGCTGCCCGCCGTCGGGCGGAGGTCGTTGTTGGCGGCATCGACGAACAGCGGGCTCGCGCCGGTGACCGTGCCGCTCCAGCCTGCGGGCAGCGCGGTCGTGCCGGTCTCGACCCAGTTCTTCTGCCCCGAGATCTGTTCGCCGTCGGTCCAGCAGCGCTCGCCGTCGTCGCTGCGCACCATGGCGAGCGCCCCGCCGGGAGAGCTCCAGAAGACGTTGTTCGACATTTCGATCGACTGCAGGTAGCCGAACGGCCGGAAGACGTGCGAGCCGGTGCCGCCGTCGCGGCGGACGAAGGTGTTGTTCACGAAGCGGTAGCGGCCGCGGGTCGAGTTGGTGCCGCCGTCGTCGCAGCGCATGTCGCTGCCGACGCGCACGAAGTAGAAGTTGCCGTCGAACGGTCCCGGCGTCCCGGGCGGATCGTAGGCCTTGTGGACGAGGACATTGCCGACGACGTCGGAGTCTTCGCGGATGCCGGGCGGCGGCGTCACCGCGCCCTCGTCGGGGCCGATGAGCTCGAGCAGGTGGTACTGCGCCCCCTCGATCCAATTGAAATAGATCTCGTTCCTCTCGGCGCGGCTCTTCACCGCGTTGCCGCCGGTGGTCTCGTGCAGCCAGCAGTGCCGCATGCGGAAGACCGAGCCGGGGTGGGCGTTCTGGTCGGTCGTCATGTAGATCATGTGCTGCGAGCCGCCGTTGCCGGCGCGCGCGAACTCGCTGTACTCCAGGGTGAGGCTCCCCGAGTCCTCGTCGGCGCCCAGGAGACCGTGGGCCGGACAGTCGTGGACGTAGAGATCGCGCATCACGACGTCGTCGGAGTGGTGGTAGACGCAGCGGAAGCTGCCGCCGGTGATCTCGAAGCTCTCGAGAACGAAGTGGTCGGACTGGATCTCGATCGTGTTGGTGCCGCCGGAGAGAACGGGCCGGGCGCCGCCGACGCGCAGGCCGCGGACGACGATCGGGTTGCCGGCGGCGCCGTCGTTGCTGAAGACCACGGGGTTGTAGGTCGTCCCGCCGTCGACCAGGACGAGATCGCCGGGGCCGACGAGCGGGGCGACTTCGGTGAGCTGGGCGAAGGTGCCGGTGGGGCCGACGTGGAAGGTGTCGGCGGCGAGCGTCGCCGGGAGGAGGGCGGCGAGGGCGAGGACGTGGCCAGGGCGGATCACTGGGGAATGCTCTCCGATCTCGGCTTTGCCGCTCTGTGAAGCCCGCCACTGTGGCGCTCGTGGAGGCGCCGGCACCGGGGAGCGGCGTTCCTCCGCTGCGCTCGCGGGGGCGCCGGCGCCGGGGAGCGCCGTTCCTCCGCTGCGCTCATGGCCTTCAGATCATCGGTGTCTGGCCGACGTGCTTGGCTTCGACCCCCGGAGGTGGCCGGCATGGCATCTC
>JBGARM010000548.1:0-2048 GCA_044230215.1 Thermoanaerobaculia bacterium
CATCGGGTGCCGATCATTCTCGCAGGCTCACTGCTGCGCCAGCAGCTGCGGCCAGTGGGTGACCAGGGTCAGCGGGCGGTTGCCGTCGCTGTCGGCGGCACGCAGGACGACGAAGTGCTGGCCGTCGGGCGCGGCGTCGAAGTCCTCGATCGGCTCGCGAAACAGCTCCCGTGGGGCCGAGAAGTGCGGCACCGTGCCGGACTCGACGGTGATCGCCATCACGCGGTCGGGGCGCGAGAAGAAGTAGAGCTCGCCGCCGTCGGAGCGCCAGCGCGGACGCTGCCCGCCCTCGTTCGAGACCTGCCAGCGGCCGCGCTCGCCGCCGAGCGCCTGGACGTAGATCTCCCAGCGGCCCGACTGTTCGGAGGCGTAGGCGAGCCAACGATCGCCGGGCGAGATCGCCGCTCCCGCATCTTCGAAAGGGGTGACGACGAGCGGCGTGATCGCCCGGGTCGCGAGGTCGAAGCGCAGAATGTCCTGGTTCGTCGAACTGCCTACGCTGCCGACCGCGAGCCAGCGGCCGTCCTGCGACGCGGCGAGCGGCCAGATGCCCTGCGGCGTCGTCCCGAGCTCCTCGGCGGCGCCGGTGCCATCCGCAGCGCGACGGAAGAGCGTGCCGTCGTTATGCCGGTCGCTGTCGTAGTAGAGCAGGCGGTCGTCCGGTGACCAGACCGGACGGTCCTCGTTCCCCTCTTCGAAAGAGAGCCGGCTCGCCGTGTCGCGCGCCAGATCGTAGACCCAGAGATCGGCGGCGCCCTGGCCTCCGGTGTTGACCGAGAAGGCCAGGCGCTCGCCGTCGTGCGAGAGCGCAAAGCGGGAGAAGAGCTCCTTCTCGCGCAGCGGCTTGACACCGAGGCCGGCGCGATCGAGCCAGACCAGAGAGGAGAAACTGCCGCGCGTGCCGGCGCGGTAGAGCAGCGTCCCTTCGTTCGAGACCGAAGCGAGCGCCTGTTCGTTGCCGGTGAAGGCGACCGGGGAGGCGATCGCTGCCGGCTCGCCGCGGAGCTGCAGAGTCGCCGCGTCGAACGTCTGCGCAAAGAGGGTACCCTCGCGCCAGAAGAGGAGCTGTCCGGCGGCGGAGTAGAGCGGCGACGAGTTCGCGGTGAGGATCCGGGTACGTTGGCCGCTCGCGAGGTCGAGGACCTCGATGGTGCTCGCGTCGTTGCGTGCGCCGCCCTCAGCCGTCTGGGCGAGGAAGAGGATCCGCTTGCCGTCGGGCAGGAAGACCGGAAAGCGGTGACTCTTCTCGTCGCGGCTTGCGTCGAGGGTGGTCAGCGCCTGCGGCTCGCCGCCGGTCGCGGCGACGATCGACAGGCCGGAGCGAAAGGCGGGCGAGAAGACGATGCGCCCGTCGGGACCCCAGGCGCCGCCGCGCGGCGTCGGCGCGTCGCAGATGCTCTGCGCCGGTCCACCCCGGAGATCGAGACGCTTCAACTTGCCGTCGGCAAAGAAGGCGATCTGAGCTCCGTCGGGGGACCAGAACGGAGTGTCGCCGCCGGTGGTCGACTCGAGCCGGGTGGCCTCGCCGCGGTCGAGCGACCGCACCCAGAGAGCGCGCGCGCCGATCTTCCTGTCGAAGGCTTCGAAGACGACCCGGCGGCCGTCCGGCGAGAGGGCGAAGTAGTCGGTGAAGCCCGTCCCTTCCGGAGCGAGCAGCGCGGCGTGCACGACCCGGTCTCCCGAACCCGTGCGCGCGCCGCCGAGCCAGAGGACGGCGAAGAGCGCCGCGGCGCCGAGCCCGGCCGCCGCCAGAATCCAGGGCAGCGGCGAACGGGGAGAGGGCGGAGCGGTCGCAGCCGGGCCCGCAGCGCGTAGTTCTCCGAGATGCGGATCGGCCAGCGCCTCCTCGAGCGCCAGGCGGGCGTCGCCGATCGACTGCAGCCGTTCGCGCGGTTTCTTGCGCAGGCAGCGCTGCACCAGCTCGACGATGCGCGGCGGCAGCTCGGGGTGATCGGGCGCGTACACCTCGGCCAGCTGATCGAGCACCGACGTCGGCTTCTGGTAGCTGGCGCGCAGCGCGGCCAGGTCGTTCTGCCAGTAGCCCCACT
>JBGARM010000549.1:0-2041 GCA_044230215.1 Thermoanaerobaculia bacterium
ACGACGCGAAGCGGCGAAGCGGCCGCGCGCCCTGGCGCTCTACCTGCCCGCCGTCGACCTCCTGGCCGAAGGCTGGATTGGCGGCGACGTCGCGCTCGCCGACCTGGTGCGCGCCGAGCTCACCGAGGCCGACAGCCTGATCGAAGCCCTGGCGCAGGAGTTCGGGACGCTGGTGATCGTGCTCGATCCCGGCCGCCGCCGCGGCCGGGAGGGGAGGGTGATCGTCGCCGCCGCCAACCCATCCGGGCCGGAGGCGCCGCGTTACGCCTGCCGCGCGGGAGAGGGTCTCGAAGTCGCGCCGGAGGCCGTGGCGGCAGCGCTCATGCGGTCGCTCGGTCTGCCGCAGAGCGCCGAGCTCCCCGAGCCGCCGGCGTTTTGCGCCTGGCCCGAAGCTCCGTCACGGCTCTCCGGCTACGGCGAACGGACGCCCGCGCGCGAGCTGCCCGGAGACAGTCGCGACTACCTCGAGAACCTGCGTTCCCTCGGTTATCTCTGAAGCTGGCGTGAGGTCCGGAAGGCCGGCGTCCGGCCGGCGGTCAGTTCGACCAGTGGTCGGTCGTGCCGCCTTCGAAGCTGTCGGTGAAGACGACCTCGCCGACGCCCTGCGACGGCGGAGTCGCCTCCCGCTGCGACGTCATGCTGGCGGTCGCGGAGCCGGCCTGGCGATGCTCCGGGCGCAGTCCGAGGCCGAGCGCGGCGAGCAGAACGGCCGCCGCTGCGAAGCCGATCCAACGCCGGGTCGCCGCCGGTCTCGCTGTCGCCGTCCGGCGCTGCAGGAGATCGCGCAGAGCCGCCAGATCGTCGAACTCACGCTGGAGCACGGGATCGCCCGCCAGCCGGCTGGAGAACAACTCCGCTTCGACCGGATCGAGCTTACCGTCGACCGCCGCCTCCAGAAGCTCGTAGTCGGGGACCTCTTCGTCCCGCTGGCCACGGGCCAGAAGCTCGTCGAACCAGCCCGCCAACTCGGCTTCGGCGCGCTCGGCACCCGCGGCGTCGACAGCCACGCCCGGCACCGCGGGGGGCGCCAGGGGGGGTAGGGATCGCAGGTTCGAACGGATCATGGTGGCTCTCGCAGGGGTAGATGCGGAAAAGCCCGCCCGGTTACCGGCGGTGTCCGGCAGTTTCGTCCGCGAGGGCCTCATCCCCCGGTCGCCGCCGGGCGCAGGCGCCGCCCCAGCCGGGCGCGAGCGCTCTTGCGCAGGTTGATCACCTGTCGTGGGGTGAGATCGAAACGCCCGGCGATCGTCCGGTCGTCGAGCGGCAGCTCTTCCCAGAGCTCCCCGAGCTCGCTCTCGGAGAGCTCGAGGATCCGCGCGAGATCGCTCCGGGTGGCGAGGCCTGTCAGGGTCAGCAGCGCCAGCCGGTCGCGTCCCTGGTCATCGCGGAGGTTGAGCAGCAGCGCCCGCCGCTGGCCCAGGGGCAGCTCGCGGACCTCGGCCCAGAGGGCGGCCAGGAACTGCCGCCCCTCGAGCTCCCGTTGGGCGCCGGCGCGGGTCTCGGGCGGGTCGAGGCCGGGCTGGCCCTCGCCGCCGTCCGGCTCGCCGGCGGCCTCGCCCTCTCCCGACAGCGAGAGGAGCGGACGATCGCGGATTCCCAGCAGCTCGGCGACGGCGGTCTGCAGGTCGCGGAACGCCCAGGGATGGCCTCGCCAGAGCAGGAGGCGCCGCACCAGCTGCGGCAGGGGGACAGCCTGCGCCGGGCCGGAGAGCGCGAGGTCGTGCGCCTGCGGCGGGTCGGCCACCGCCGCTCCGGTCTCCGGCGTGCGGCCCCGCCAGGTCGTGAGGCCGCAGAGCAGGGCGCCGCCCGGCCCTTCCCAGAGGGCCAGCTCGGGGTCGTGGCGCAGCAGGTAGCGCAGCTGATTCTGCAGCCGCGTGCGTTCGGGGTGGCGCGCTCGCAGCCAGGCCCGGCAGCCGTTCGCGCCGGTCGCCGCGACGTAGGCGCGCAGGCTCTCGATCTCGACCTCCGGGTCGCCGGCCATCCACGCCTGCAGGCGTTCGGTGAGGCGCAGCAGGGCGGCGGCGTGGACCTCCTCCTGGTC
>JBGARM010000054.1:0-12086 GCA_044230215.1 Thermoanaerobaculia bacterium
GGCGGGCTCCTACTTGAAGCGTGGTCGCCCACCTTGGATCCCGAGCGCCCTCGCGTCGCGGTGAAACAGCGCTGAAGAAGGCTTCTTTCACTGCAGTGCCGAGCGAGGGGTGGCTGGACCGAGGGCTCCCATGGGCCCGGAGCGCGCTTTCTCAGCGCGAGGACCCATGGGAAGCGGGCCAGACAGGACCCGTCGCGGAGACTTGCCCAGAGCGCCGGACAGGACCCCGAGCCGACTCTGAGCGCCAGTCCGCAGCCCGAAACTCTCCTACAGATACCCCAGGGACCGCAGCCGCTCGCGCTCCTCGGCCGTGAACGGCTGGGCCTCGACCTTCGAGCCGTCAGCGACGTTCATGCGCTGCGCCATGGCAGCGAGAGCCAGCCGCCGGATCTCCTCGAGCCGCTGCGCATCCGCCTCGCGCCCCGGCAGGAGGTTCGTCTGCTCTCCCGGATCCGCCGCGAGATCGTAGAGCGCGCGCGGGAACTCGGGCGTCGCCAGCACGAGCTTGAGGTCGTCCACCCGCACGGCGTCCTTCGACAGCAGGAGCCGCGCGCCGCGCCCCGGCGCCTGCGCAAGGTCGTGCCCTGGGAGATCGTCGGTCGGCAGCCCGAAGTACGACAACACCGTCGGCGCGATGTCGAGCGCGGTCGCGAAGCGGCTCGTCGTGACGCCCGCGCGGCCTGCCGACTTCGGCCACTTCACCAGCAGCGGCACGCGCAGCGTCTCCTCGTGCGGCGTGGTGTGCAGGAAGTAGCCGTGCTCGCCGAACGCCTCGCCGTGGTCGCCGCTCAGCACGATGAGGGTGTCGTCCCAGAGTCCGGCGCGCCGCAGGTCGGCGAAGAAGACCCCCAATTGCCGGTCGAGCGTCTCGACGCCGCGATCGTAGAGCCAGCGGGTGATCTCGCGCTCCCGCGGCAGCGGCTGCAGGGCCTTGTAGTTGATCGCCATTAGCCTGCGGCTGGCGCAGACTTCGCCGGCGCAGCCGTAGTTCTCGACGCCAAACCGTTCGGCCACCGTCGCTCGCGTGACCCCCGCCGCCTCGTACGGCAGGATGCCGAAATCCGAGTGCGCGCCGTAGAGGTGGAGGAAGAGAAACGAGCTCGCCTCGCGCCGCGCGCCCGCCCAGTCGGCCGCCAGCCGCAGCTCCTGCGGCACCGTCCAGGCCTTGAGACGATAGGTCTCGAACCCCTGGTTGAGGGCGAACTTCTCGGCGAAGAACGGCGCGATCTGCATGTAGGCGCCGGTCGCCGCCCCGGCCGCCCGCAGGCGCTCGGCGAGCGTGGCGATCTCCGGGCGCAGCGGCAGCTCTTCGCGATCCACGCCGTGGAGATCGACCGGCAGGCCGGAGAGCATCGAGGCGTGCGAGGTCTTGGTCGAGATCTCCTCCGACCAGCTCGGAGTGAAACGCTCGGACTCCGCGAGCAACCGGTCGAGCTCCGGTGTCGCGGTGCGTCCGCCAACCGCTCCGAGGGCATCCTCGCGGAAGGCATCGAGCGAGATGAGAATCGCCCGCCGGGCCGGCGGCGCCGGCGCGGCCGGGCGCTCGCTGCGGACGGCAAAGGTGTCGATGTAGGCGCGGGCGCCCGGCGGCAGCGCCGCGATGAGCTCGAGACGCAGCTCGCGGCCGACGGGAAGCCCGGCGAGCGCGATTCGCCGCGTGCGCCAGCCGGCGGCGGTCGTTCCCGGAGCGCCTTCGGCGAGCACGACTCTCTCTTCCTGCCAGTTGCCGCCCGGCGTTTCGACGCCGAGGGCGACATCCGCCGGGGCCCCGGCGGGCGCCCCCTCCACGCAGCCGCCGAGCAGCACCTCGGAGGGGCCGTCGAGCGTGACCCGGAAGCTGCGCCGCTCTCCCGAAGCAAGAACGAAGCTGTCGCGCGACTCGTCGGCGCAGGTGTGGACGCCGGTCCGGGGATCGAAGGCGCCGTAGAGCGCCTGATCGACGACGATGTCCTGGTAGCTCGCGACGGCGAACGGCTGCGGCGTGGCGGCCGGCGAGGCGACCTTGCCGCAGCCTGCTGTCACCTGCAGACCGATCGCCATCAGCGTTGCCGCTGCTACCGCTGCCGGCGCTGCCGCAGCTACCGGCCGCCGCTTCAAGGGGCCGTCGCGCTCCAGCGCGTCGTGCCTGCGGTCTCGAAGTTGTCGAAGAAGAGGCCCTTGCACTGCGGTACCCGGAAGGCGCCGATCCGCGTCGCCCAGTTGCTCCCCGAGCTCGCGGCGTAGTACTCGTTGGTGTACCAGAAGGTGCACTCGTCGGCCGGATCGATGGTCATCGCCGAGTAGTCCCCCCAGCGGGCCGAACCGGTCTGCGATCCGCCGCCGGCGACGACCGTCGACTCCGTTCCGAGCGTTCCGGCGGCATCGCCCGCCAGCCGCGTCGCGAAGCGGATCGCCGGCGAGACGGTGCCCGACATCGCCGAGTAGCCGAGCGCGATCGAACCGATGCGGTCCTGGGCGATCGAGCCCATGAAGCGGAAAGCAGTCGCGTCGGGATCGTACGTACCCTCCTGGAAAAGCGTCCACGAGGCGCCGCTGCCCCGCAGCTCGAACCAGCGCGGCGCGGCCCGGCCGGAGACCGCGACGGTGAAGTTGCCGACCAGGCTCTCGTGGTCGCCGAATCGGCGATAGGCGAAGCGGAACATCGGCCATTCCGAGACGACATCTACCTTCTGGCCCGTTCCCGGCTGCGGTGCGCAACTGAGGTTGAAGAAGCCGCAGACGGTGTAAGTGAACGCCGCCACAGCGGGACTCCCGACGATCGTGAAGGTCGAGTTGGCCGGCGTCACCCAGTCGACGTGAAACGCCCGCAGCTCGAGACGGTCGAAGCCACCGTGAAAGGCATCGTCGAGGAAGGTGTAGTAGATCGCCGGCGCGCCTGCCGGCGGCGCCACGATGCCATCGACATCGGCAGGCATCAGGAGATTGTCGGCGAAGCCGGTCGCCTTGCGCGATTGCGCCGCCAGACCGAGGATCATCTTCGGACGCTCGAAGGCCCAGGCGTTGTAGCTGCTCTCGTTGGTCGAGACGTAGTAGCCGTCCGGCCAGACGCCGATCTTGAAGTAGTCGGGAAAGTCGGTCGTCAGGAAATCGTACGTCCAGTACGCCCCGAGCGGATCCGCGGTCTGCGACACCGCGAGGCAAAGGCTGCTCGCTCCGTTGAACTGCGCCAGCAGCCAGCGGTCGGCGAGCGGGTCGTAAGCGACCACCGGATCGCCCGCATCGGCCGCGCAATCCCCCGACGCCCAGAAGGCCGAGAGGTCGAACGGTCCGCCCAGGAGGGCGCCCGCCTTGTCGAAAATGGCGACCTTCGTGGCATTGACCATCTGAAGGTAGTGGTTCGGACCGACATCGCCCACGGTGTCCGGCGGCGAGCAGCCGTTGCAGCCGACCGGATTGCCCGTCCCCGCGAAGGTCAGCAACGGCGACGGCGTGCGATGACCCGGATCGAAGCCCCTGGCCGCCAGCGGATCGGCGGGCACCGCGGTCCGCCCCCATGTCCCCCGCCTGCCCCGATCGGGCTCGAAGGCGAGAGGATTGAGGCGGTCTTCGGCCTTGTCGATATACGGATTCGGCTGCTCCGCGACCGCCAGGGAGCCGAGCGCAGCCGACAGCACGGGAATGGCGGCAGGGCCGGCTGCGACACTCGCAGCGGGCTTCGCACCCGTCGCCGCGTGCGCGGCAGGCACGGCGAGAATCAGCAACAGAACACAGCCCGACTGGCGGAATCGCAGCACGTTTCCCCTCTCGAACTACAGCAGGCCCTTCATCAGCTGCTTCACCGGCCCGGCGCTCTGCATGACGTAGAAGTGCACCGAAGGGACGCCGCGCGCGAGGAGCTCCTCGACCTGCTTTCGACCCCAGGCGACGCCGACGCCCAGAACCTCGGCCTCGGGCGCGTCGGCGACGGCGTCGGCGCGGGCGGCGGGAATCTCGACGTAGAAATTGCGCGGAATCGACGACAGCTGGGAGCGCGCCGACAGCACCTTCAGGCCCGGAATGATCGGCACGGTGATGCCGGCCTCGCGGCAGGCGTCGACGAAGGCGAAGTAGTGGCGGTTGTCGAAGAACATCTGCGTCACCACATAGCTCGCGCCGGCGGCGATCTTGGCCTTCAGCTGGCGCACGTCGGCGCCCAGGTTGGGCGCTTCGAAGTGCTTCTCGGGGTAGCCGCCGACGCCGATGCAGAAGCGCGACGGTTCGGCGTCGAGCAGGTCTTCGGCGAGGTAGCGGCCGTGATTCATGGCGTCGATCTGCGTCACCAGATCGGAGGCGAAGCGGTTGGCGCTCCTCCCCTCGCGCAGCGGCTTCTGATAGCCGCTGTCGTCACCGCGCACCGCGAGCACGTTGTCGATGCCCAGGTAGCGCAGCTCGATCAGGAAGTCCTCGGTCTCCTCGCGGGTGAATCCCCGGCAGAGGACGTGCGGCACGGCGTCGATGCCGTACTTGTTCTGGATCAGCGCGCAGACGCCCATCGTCCCGGGGCGCTTGCGCTTGACGCGGCGCTGGATGCCCGCCGGCGTCTCCTCGTAGAAGACCTCGGCGGCGTGGCTGGTGATGTCGATGAACGGCGGCCGGAACTCGACCAGATCCTCGATCAACGCCATCAGATTCCGCACGTCGCCGCCGCGCAGCGGCGGAATGATCTCGAAGCTGATCAGCGGCTCCTTGGCCCGTTCCAGGTGTTCGATGACCCTCAAGCGCGCCTCCCCTTCCTGTCTGGAGCCCGCGAGCGGGCAAAAAAAACCCGCTCGCCGGCAGCAATGGGAGCGGGTTTTCGAGTCCGGACACTTGGTTGCCGCGGATCCGGTTCCCGGGTACCCGGGACCCTCGCGCGACCGCATCCCCGCCGCTCTCGCGACGGGAGGGCACCTTGGGTGTCCGCCCCAGGTTGCCGAGCCCGGAGCGCCTGGCGGTTCGAGCGCATTCGCTCCGTGCCGCCGCGTCGCTCTTCGGACCGCTCCGAATGCAGCCAAAGCGTAGCTCCGCCGGCAGGGGCTGTCAACGCGTCGCCGCGCCCGCGCCATCGTCGCCGGGGACGCCCTTCCCCGGGCCCGTCCGATAGAGTCCGTGCCGTGCACCGCGACTCCTCGCAAGCCAACCTGTGGCGCTTCTGGTCGTTCGCCGGCGACCTCGCGGTCGCCTGGGTGGCGCTCTACCTCGCCTTCCAGATCCGCATCGTCGCGGTGCTTCCGGGCTCCGCCGAGACTCTGCCGCAGGAGCGCTTCGCCTACTTCCGCCTGGTCTGGTTCTGGGTCGTCGCCGCGCAGCCGGTGGCGCTCTACTTCTTCGGTCTCTACGAGTCGAAAGCCAAGCGGCCCCGGCTGGAGATCGCGCGCTGGGTGAGCCTGGCGGTTCTCTTCCAGACACTCGCCCTGGCGACCGGCCTCTTTCTCGCCAGCCAGGCCTTTCCGCGCTCGGTGCTGGTGCTCTTCGCGCTGCTCAACATCGCCCTGCTGGTCTCCTGGCGGGTGGCCCTGCAGAGCCTCGTCCGCACGCCGCTCCGACAGGTGGTGCTGGTGGGCTGCGGCCCGGCGGCCGTCGACGTCGCGCGGAAGATCCGCGAGCACCATTTTCACGGCCTCGAGGTGCGCGGCTATCTGCCCGTCCCTGGCCTGCCCGGAGCGAGCTCTGTCGACCCTCCCGGCGGAGAGTCCCTCGCCGCGCTCGGACCGCGCCTGGCGAGCGCCGCCGAGCTCGAACGCCTGCTGGCGAGCGGCGAAGTCGACGATGTCATCCTGGCGCCCGAGGCCGACGACTGGCAGACCGCGCTGATCGGCGAGATCGCCGGTACCCGCGCGCGCCGCCCGACCATCCTCCTGCTACCGGGTCCGTTCGAAAGCCTGATCGGCAGAATGCGTTACCGCTGGATCAACGACCTGCCGCTGATCGAGGTCATGCGCGAGGGCGACTGGCGCGCCGCGATGCCGGTCAAGCGCCTGTTCGACCTCGGCTTCGCCGTCGCGTTCGCGCTCGTCGCCGCGCCGCTCGGCGTTCTGGTCGCCGCCGCGGTGCGGCTGTCCTCCGCCGGGCCGGTGCTCTTCCGCCAGGAGCGCGTCGGGCGCGCGCTCAAGCCGTTCCAGGTGGTCAAGTTCCGCACCATGCGGGAGGACGCCGAGCGCGAGTCGGGAGAGGTGCTCGCGCAACGGGACGACCCCCGGCTGACGCCGGTGGGCGGGTTCCTCCGCCGCTACCGCCTCGACGAGCTGCCGCAGCTGTGGAACGTGCTGGTCGGTGAGATGAGTCTGGTGGGACCGCGCCCGGAGCGCCCCGGCTTCGTCCAGCAGCACCTCGCCGGCGTTCCGGGTTACGCCGAGCGCTTCGCCGCGCCGCCGGGCCTCACCGGCCTCGCCCAGGTCAACGGCGAGTACCATTCGACGCCGGAGAACAAGCTGCGTTACGACCTCGCCTACATCTCCAACCGCAGCCTCTGGCTCGACCTGTCAATCCTCGTCCGCACCGTACGAATCGTCCTGACTTCGCAGGGCGTCTGAAACCTTGTCGCGGAAGTCCTCCGGGACCTCCTTCATCATCCGCGGATCGAGCAGCACCGCCTGGGCGAAGAAACGGGCCGCCCGCTTCACCGCCCCCTGCGAGTAGCAGACCTTGCCCAGATTGATCAGGATCTCGGGCCGCGGCTCGAGCTCATAGGCGACGGTGTAGGCGATCCGCGCCGCCTTGACCTCGCCGAGCATCAGGTGCTGGCTGCCCTGCAAGGTGGGGATCGCGACTTCGGCGTAATCGAGCACCCGGGCATCGGCGAGCGCCTCGAGGTTGCCGCGCAGCTTCACCTTGTCGAGGTCACCGCTGCGCAGCATCGCCAGCGTTCGCCGCTCGACGCTCCACAGCAGGTGCTGCGCCCGCATCAGCTCGGAGCTCCGCCGGATCTGGGCCACGACCGCGAACGCCAGCAGGGCGGGGAGCAGCAGCCCGAGCGCGCGCTTCATGCGCCGCCCCGGGCGCTGTCCGCGGCGCCCCGCTCGTGCCTTTCGCCCTCTTCGTCGCGCGAGAAGATCCAGGCGAGGAAGAGGCAGATCGGCCACAGCGCGATGCCGATCCGGAACGGAAAGTTCGCCGACGAAAGAACCGCCACCGCCGCCACACCCGCCCAGGCGAGCGCCGCCGGCGCGCCGTGCCAGCGCCGGAGCCGGCGCAAGAGCAGGACCAGGCCGAAGACGAACGCCGCCAGACCCGGCCAGCCGGTCTCCGCGGCGACCTCCAGCAGCTCGTTGTGGGCGTTGGCGAAAACGACGTTCTGCTGCTCGGCGAAGAACGGCACCCCGGAGCGCACCAGTGCGGTCTTGGCGGCGATGAACTCGGTGCGATAAGCGCCCACGCCGACGCCGGTCGCCGGGTGCTGACGCAGCATCCAGACTGCGGCGCGCCAGCCGTCGAGCCGTCCGGTGAGCACCGAGTTCCAGTCGCCGCGCGCGATCTCGCCGCTCTTCGTGACCACGCGGTCGCGCAGCGGGGCGACGACGGCGAGCAGCAGAACGACCGCGCCGGCGACGACCGCCAGGGCGGTGAGCGCGCGCCGGCGCGAGATCCGGAAGAGCCAGAAGACGGCCGATCCGGCGACCAGCGCGGCGATCGCCGAAAAGGTCTGCGTCACCGCCAGGCCGTAGAGGCAGAGCACGAGCGCCGCCACTGAGAGGCCGACGCGCCGGCCGCGGACGATCTCCGCCTGCGCCAGGATCGCCGGCAGGACGAGATAGGCGGCGAGATCGCCGACGTTCCCGGCCAGCGAGCCGACGGCAAAGCGCGATGTCTCGGCGACGCCGGCGAAGGAATAGGGCTGATAGAGGCCGTGGAACTGCAGGATCGCGATCGCCGCCAGGACCGCGGCCGGCACGAGCTGCAGCGAGAGGGCGCCGCGCAGCTCGCGGCGCTCGAAGCCGACGCTCCATCCCCAGACGGCAAGCGCGCCGATCCACAGGCCGACGAGTCCGCGATGAACGTGCGCCACATGCGGGCTCAAGGTGGAGAGCAGCGTCGCCAGCACGACGAAAGGCCCGAACGCCGCCACGAACGGCGCCCGCAGCAGCGCGCGCCACTCCGCCGGGCCCTTCCAGGCGAAGGAGAGAAAGAACAGCGACGCCAGCGCCAGCGTCTCGCCGAAGAGCGCCTTGGGGAGCCGGAAGGCGTCCTTCTGCGCCGAGTCGAGGACGATGGGCAGGACGAGCACGAGGAGCCCGAGCGTCCAGGAGGCCAGCCGGTGGGCCGGATGAATGGCAGCGCTCGACCGGTGGCCGCCCGACGTGCCCGCCGGATTCGCCGCGGCCGCCGGTCGCCCGCTGCGCGACCGCGAAGAGCGTGGATGGGCGGACATCGCGCGGCATCATACCGCCAGCCCAGTCTTGCCAATCCGGTTCGACGCCCGTAATCTGACTCGAGCATGGTGACCCCCGACAGCCCGATTTCGGTCATCGTTCCGGTGCACAATCGGGCCGACCTGGCGGCGCGCTGTCTCGCCGCGCTCGGCCGCTGGACGACGCCGCTCGAGATCGTCGTCGTCGACGACGGCTCGAGCGATCCTAGGGTCGAGCTCCTCCGCCAGGCCGGCATCGCCCAGCACTGGCTGCGCAACCCCCAGGCACAGGGCTTCAGCGCCGCGGTCAATCGCGGCCTTGCGGCCGCCACCGGCGATCCCCTGCTGCTCCTGAACAGCGACGCCGAGGTCACCGAGGGCGGCGACCATGCGCTGCGCGCCGCCTTCGCCGGTGACGCGGCGACTGGCGGCGCGACCCGAACGACCGGTGCGACCGGCGCGGTGGCCGCGCGCCTGCTCTATCCCAACGGCTGGCCGCAGTGGAGCGGCGGCCCCTTTCCCTCCCTGCTCTGGCTCTTCGCGCTCGCCAGCGGGCTCGGCCGCGGCCTGCGTTCCCGCCTCCGCCACGGTCACCACCCCTCCCCCTCGGGTTTCGCCGGCGGCGCGGTGGACTGGGCTCCGGGCGCCGCCCTGGCGATCTCGCGCGAGGCCTACCGGGCGGTCGGCCCGTTCGACGAGAGCTATCGCCACTACGCCCAGGATCTCGACTACTGCCAACGCCTCGCCGCCGCCGGCCGCAGCGTGCAGGTCCTCTCCGACTGGGTCGTCGTGCACCATCTCGGCGGTTCGGTCGGGCATCTCGCCGACGCCAGCGCCTCCGCCAGCGCGCCGATCGCGCGACCGGGTTCCACCGGCTACGACGGGCAACGTCTCGACCTCCTCTGGCTCGACCTGCTGCACTGGGCGCGCCGGCACCGCGCTCCCTCCTGGGCGCGCCGTGCCCGCCGGAGCCTCCTCCTCGGCGGGCGGCTGCGCCAACTCCGCCTCCTCGGGCGCGGTTCGAACGAGGCGCTCGCCGTCGCGGCCGCAGTCGCCGCCGTGCGCCGTGCCTGAACCGAGTCGGCGCCCGCCACCGCGATAGACTCACGGGTCCATGGCCATCGCCTTCCCTTACTGGGATCTCACCTCGGAGCTCGTGCAGCGCGAATTGCGGGTCCGCTACCGCCGTTCCCTGATCGGTTTCGCCTGGACGATGCTGCAGCCGATGCTGATGATGGGGGTGCTGCACATCGCCTTCAGCACCATCTTCCGCTTCAACGTCGACAACTACCCGGTCTACGTCCTGGCGGGATTGCTGTTCTGGAACTTCTTCTCGCAGAGCATCGTCACCTCGATGAACAGCCTGCGCGCCAACGGCGGGCTGATCCAGAAGCTGCCGGTGCCGAAGTCGGTCTTTCCGCTCGCCGTGGTGATCTCCGGCGTGATCAACCTCCTGCTCGCGCTCCTGCCGCTCCTCGCCCTGCTCGTCGTGACCGGGCATCCGCTGCGTCCGGCGATGCTCTTCCTGCCGGTGTCGATCGCCATCGCCGCGCTCTTCACGCTCGGCGCGGGGCTCCTGCTCGCGCCTCTCGCGGTCTTCTTCCACGACATCGTCGAGCTCATCGGCGTCATCCTGCAGATCGTGCTCTTCCTCACGCCGATCATGTATCCGATGGCGATCGTGCCCGAGCGCTGGCACTGGATCATCCGCTTCAATCCGGTGCGCTCGATTCTCGAGGTCTTCCGCGATCCGATCTATTACGGCAAGATCCCGCCGCTGAGCCACCTCTCGGTGGCCGTGCTGCTCGCGATCGCCCTCTTCGCCCTGGGCGCTTTCGCCTTCAGCCGCACCAGCCGCCGGATCACCCACTACCTCTGACGCCATGACACGCTCGACCCCAACGCCCGCCGAGATCCATGCCGCCACGCCGGCCGCGCCCGTCCTCGAGCTCGATCGCGTCTCGCTCTGCTACCGGCTCGCCAAGCAGCGCCTGCCGTCCTTCAAGGACTACGCCATCCACTGGGTCAAGGGCACGCTGGTCTACGAGAAGTTCTGGGCTCTGTCGGAGGTCAGCTTCTCGGTCGCCCGCGGCGAAGTGATCGGCATCGTCGGCCGAAACGGCGCCGGCAAGAGCTCGCTGCTGAAGGTCGTCTCGCGGGTGCTCGAGCCGACCTCCGGCCGGTTGCGCTTCGACGGCCGGCTGGCGCCGATCCTCGAGCTCGGCACCGGTTTCGACCACGAGCTGACCGGCCGCGAGAACATCTTCCTCAACGGCCTGCTCCTTGGCAGGACCCGGCGCGAGATCCGCGAGCGCCTCGATGAGATCATCGACTACAGCGAGCTCGGCGACTTCATCGAATCGCCGATCCGCGCCTACTCCTCGGGCATGCTCGGCCGGCTGGGCTTCTCGATCGCCTCCGCCTGGACGCCGGACCTGCTGATCCTCGACGAGGTCTTCGCCGCCGGCGACGCCGGCTTCACCCGCAAGTGCGAGAAGAGGCTGGCGGACTTCCGCAACGCCGGCGTGACCATCCTGCTGGTCTCGCACTCGGCGCCGATCGTCCTCGAGACCTGCACCCGGGCGCTCTGGCTCGAACGCGGCAAGCTCGTCGCCGACGGCAAGCCGGAAGAGGTCGTCGCCGCCTACGACAAGAGCACCTACGACGCGGTTCCTGCCGCCGGTTAGGAGCTGGCGCGCTGGCCGCGCGCCGCCGTCAGCCGCAGAATCCCCACCGCAGCCAGGGCCCCCAGCGCGCCCGCCGCCATGTCGAGGACCTCGGGGTCGCGCAACGTCCACAGCCCCTGGGCGATCTCGAGCAGCCCGCCGTAGACCGCCGCCGTCACCACGACCGCGACTCCCGGCCACTTCACCCCGAGGAGAGCGAGCGAGCGCCGCCAGGGGAAGGCCGCTACCAGGAAGAGGCCGAAGTGCACCAGCTTGTCGATCGGAAAGGCGATTTCGTGGGTGGCGTTCTCGAGCTGTACCGGCACCGGTTCGATGAGCGCGAAGGCGATCGCGACGGCGAAGGCGAGCGAGACGACGTGCACGACCGTTGGCTTCAGCATCCGGCGCCCAATCTATCCGAACCGCTATACTGCAGCGATCCCCTCCGTGACCGCCCGGAACCGCCCCATCGTTTTCGCAGCCCTGGCCGAGATGGCCGGCGAGGCGCCGATCGAGCTCGTGGTGCGCGGCACCTCGATGGCGCCGCTCCTCGGTGAAGGGGCGCGCATCCAGGTCGCCCGCGCCGAGCGCTATCGCGCCGGCGACCTTCTCGTCTTCAAGAACTCGGTCGGCGACCTGGTAGCCCATCGGCTGCTCGGTACGCGGCGCTCGCAGGGGGGGCTGCGCTTCGTCCTGCGCGGCGACGCCACGCCGGCCGCCGACGGCCTGGTGCCACTGGCGGCGATCCTCGGCCGGGTCGTCGGCGGCGAGATTCCCCGCCGCCTGTTCGCCGTGCCCTGGCAGGACCGCTGGCGCGCGCGCTGGCGCTTCCTCGCCTACGGCTTCTCGAGACTCCTCTCGTGACCTTCGGCGCGGCTTTTCTGCACCATCCCGATCTCTTCCCGGCGCGGCTTTCCGGCGACGCCTGGGGAACGGCGCCGCTGCGCCTCGAGATCGCCGGCTTCCCCTTCGTCCTCTCCGGCCTCTCCGCCGGGCAGGCGGCGCGGGCCAACGAGCACTACCGCGACCTCCTGCTGCCCCTGCCGGCCGGTGCCGACGACAGCCGGGTGGCCATCTTCCGCGCGCCCGAGGCGGACTTCCGCAGCTTCGACTTG
>JBGARM010000550.1:0-2009 GCA_044230215.1 Thermoanaerobaculia bacterium
GACTCGAAGGCGTGGAAGGCGTGACCGGCCTCATGCAGGAGGGTCGACACATCGTCCAGCACGCCGACCGAGTTCATGAAGATGAAGGGCCGGCCGCGATACTGGAGCGTCTCGCAGTAGCCGCCAGGCGCCTTGCCCTTCCGCACGTCGAGATCGAGCATGCGCTCGTCCATCATCGTCTGGAACTGCGAGCCGAAGGCCGGCGCCACATGGCCGAGCACATTGCGGCTCATGCGGATCAGTTGGTCGGCGCCCTTGAACGGGCGGATCGGCTCCCGGCCCTCCGGATCGGGGCCGACGTCCCAGGGACGCAGCTGGTCGACCCCGAGCCGCTGCTTGCGCCGGAGCATGATCCGTTCGACGGCGGGCGCGACCACCTGCTCGACCGCCTCGTGGAAACGGCGACAGTCGGCGGGGGTATAGTCGAAGCGGCACTTGGCTGCGAAGGCGTACTGCTCGTAGTCGGCGAAGCCCGCGTTCCGGGCGACCCGGGCCCGCAGGTGGAACAGCGAATCGAAGATCTCCGCCAATTCCCCCTGGCGGGCGGCGTAGGCATCGCAACCGAGCCGGAAGGCACGCTCGCGCGCGGCCCGGTCGGTCCCCTGCAGGATCGGCTGCAGCTCGGGTAGCGTCTTCTCCTCCCCCTCCCAGACGACCGTCAGCCCACCGGTGATCTTCTGATAAGTGGTGCTCAGCTCCTCGATCTCGGTGCTGAGCGGCACGTTCTCCTCGCGGAACAGCTCGGCGCCGCGACGGAAGCGGGCGATGGTCACCTCGAGGCCGGGGCGGGTGTATCCCATGGCGAGCAGCCGCCTGGCGAGTTCGACCTCGAGCTCCTCCATCTTCGGGAGAATCTCCGCCGAGAAGCGGAGATGGGCCGCTTCCTTTCCGGGATCGGTCGTGTCGCAGGTGTAGGCGATCATCGCGACGCCGGCTGCTTCGCTGACGACCTCCTCGAGACGCGACCAGTCGGCCAGCCAGGCCTCGACGGACGCCGGGTCGACTGGCCGATCGATCAGCTCCTGATACAGCGGACGCAGTTCTTCCCAGGTCACGTCGGCGAGCGCGGCCGGCGTCAGGGAAGCAATTGGAGGCATTGTCATGGGATTGGGAGGCTACTCAGGGCGCGGCGAATCTGCAAATCAGGCGGCGCCGCTCTCTCCCGCCCCGCTGCGGTGATAGGCATAGGCCACCGCGAGCGAGACGACCCCGAGGATGAAGGCCGAGCCCACCCGGTAGAGCGCGTCGAGCTGGGAAAGGTCGACGAACACGACCTTGAGGAGCGCCAGCCCCGCGACGGCGAACCCGGCCAGCCGGAGCGGGCGAACCCGACGCCGGAAACCGGCGAAGAAGCAGCCTCCCGCGAAGCAGATCCACCAGGCGCTCACCGAGAGTCCCGCCGCGAGTGACCGGTCGTCGGTCGCCGTGCGGTACTGGTCGAAGTACTGGAGCAGTTCGCCGGTCACCCCGAAGAAGAGCAGCGCACCGGCCAGCCCCCAGAGGAGCGGGCGGAGGCCGAGCGGGAAGTAGTCGCTCGCGTCGTCGCGGATGAGGCGGACCGCAAGCGTGACGGTGACGGCGATCGCAAGCCAGAGGGTGAGCGCCCAGGGCCCGACGAAGGCCCGCTCCCCGGTCGGCTGATGCGGCAGGTCGCTGAGTACCAGGTGGCCCAGCCCGATGAGCAGCGAGAGCAGCGCCAGCCAGCGACCGTCGCTCCGCTTGAGGAGATGATCCATGCCGGCCCACGACACGGTGAGTCCGAGGAGCGCCCACACGGCCTCGAGGCCATGCCACTCGAGCAGGGCGGCGCTGGCAAGCGCCAGCGCGGCGACGCAGGCGAAGGGCCGCCGCACCGCGCTGATTCCCGCGGCGAGATACGGAATGGCTACCAGCGCGGGCACGAGGCCGGGATAGTGGTCGAATTCGAGTGGGGCCACTTCATGGAGCGCCGCCGCAAGCAGCAGCGGCGAGAGATAGAAATAGAGGCTGTCGCCGAAGCCTCGGCCTTC
>JBGARM010000551.1:0-1972 GCA_044230215.1 Thermoanaerobaculia bacterium
AGCCGAAGTCCTCGGCCTCGTTGAGGTAGTCGTGCGCGAGGTGCCGCACGGCGGTCTGCAGCGAGTTGATCTCGGGAAAGACGACCGGGAAGTCGAAGGTCCGCAGGAGCTCCGCCAAGCTCCCCATGACGAAGACGTAGGCGCCGCCCTGGCCGCGCTCGGCGGCTTCGCCGAGAGACGAGAACCAGTCGCGGAAGAGCTGGGCGCCGTCGCGGTTGGCGCGGCCCACCAGAGGATTGGGCAGAGGATTGGCCAGCGGGCCAGCCGCCGGGTGGGCGGACGGATCGACGACAGGCGAGTTGCCGGTTGCGGGAGTTTCCATCAGGGCGCCCTCAGCGGAAGAGGAGGTTCTCGACGAAGGTCTGGAGCTGGATCTCGAGGTGGTCGAAGCTCGTCATGCTCTCTTCGAACTCGCTCACGAAGTACGGAATGCCGGCATGGTCGAGGGCCTTGGTGTAGGCCACCTGCTCCTCGAGGCCGGGTTCGCACATCTTGGCCGCCATGACGATCGCGGCGTCGGCGCGGGCGTTCGCGATGCGCTCGAGGAGCATGCGCTCCTTGGGCTTCCTCAGGTCGTGCTGCACCGGGCTGTAGCTCGACTGCTCGAGGTAGGCGGCGGCGAGGTTGGCGAGCGGGTCTCCGGTCGTCGCCACGTCGCTCGTCAGGAAGCGCAGGCCGATCAGCAGGTCGTCGTCGACGACGTAGCAGGAGCGGCCGATCGAGCGCACGAGGTCGAGTGGCGGCTGCTCGCAGAAGCCGCCTTCGAGCACCACCCGCGTCTTGTCCATCCGCTTGGCCGGTCTCTCGGCGAGGCGCGGCAGCATGAAGCGCAGGATCTCGTTGTGTTCCTCGCGCGGCAGGAGGCCGGCGAGGGCGACCAGGACGTAGGCTTCGTCGGCCGAGACCAGCCAGGGGGTCTCGCGCTTCAGCCGGTAGAGGTCGCGCATCAGGGCGCGATTTTCGTTGAACACGGTTAGCGAACGGGCGAGCGCGCGGTCGGCCTCGTCGCGGGTCATCTCGCAGCCGACCGCCGCCTCGACGCTGCGGCGCAGGCGGTCGTACTCGCCGCGCAGCCAGGTCGCGGAATACGCCGAGTTGGCGTTCTGCGGCAGGTAGAGGATCTCGGCCGGATAGGGAAAGTTGCGACCCCAGATCGCCGCCAGGTTGCGCGCGGCGTCGCAGATCGGATGGCTGACGAAGAGGTCGAGCTCGATGCGCTTCGCGAGCGCGAGATCGAGCGAGGTCTTGAGGATCGAGCACAGGTAGGAGCCGAAGCGCGAGTCCGCCTGGGTCGGTTCGATCGGCGCCCCGCGGACCTTGAACGGCAGGGCGCCGGCGGCGTGCACGATCTCCTCCGGGAAGTAGACCTGGAAGTGACCGACGACCTTGCCGCCGGCCTCGCGCCAGCGCTTGACGGTGGGGAAGTCGGTGTCCTCGAGGAGCTCGCGGCACTCGTAGAGCGCCGCCTCGAGCGGCTTGTCCCGCCACTCGGGAAAGACCCGGGGCCGCGCGCCGGCGCCGCTCATGCCGGAGTTCCCTGGGGAGTCGCGACGGGCGCGAGATCGACGCCGCAGGCGCCGCAGAAGGAGTGCTCGGCGGGGAGGTTCCCCGCGCCGCAGGCGCCGCAGACGCGGGTCGGCGGCCCCCACGGAGTCTCCGACGAGCGTCCGGCGGCGGCGCGCTCGCGCAGCATCTCGAAGCGCGCCGGCCGCTTCTCGACGAAGGCGCGCATCCCCTCCCACGGCTCGACGCTGGTGTAGTGCAGGGCAAGCCAGTCGCGGGCGTGGCCGATCGTCTGGTGCCAGGCCAGTTCCTTCCAGAAATTCACCTGCTGCTTGGTGTAGCGCTGGCACTCGGGGAACTGCGTCAGGAGCTGGGCCGCGAGCTGCTGGACCGCCTCGTCGAGCCTGGCGAGGTCGATCGCATAGCCGTCCTTCCCCTTCTGGGCCAGCGCGACCTGCTCCGGCGTGGC
>JBGARM010000552.1:0-1964 GCA_044230215.1 Thermoanaerobaculia bacterium
AGCGAAAGAGCAGTTCAAGAGAGATACGACCCGACCGGAGACCGTGTTACCCCAAAGGGCGCGAGGATTGCTTGAAGCGGCCAACTCCCAAACGCCAGTGGGGCGCCCAATTAGACTCAACCGGATACTCGACCCTTCGATGCGCAGGATACCTGCCATCGGTTGCTCAGCGTGCGTCGGAAGGAACCACTCCCCTTCAAGCATGATCTCGGTCAAGAGGATGCCTCCGTACAATCTTGGGGTTGCGCTACTTACAGACTCCGATTCCGCAATGAAGCGCCTCGGGAGCTTGAGCAGTCCGCGAGGGCTCGATCGCAGTCGGAGAGAATGATCTGCCTTGAACCTGCTCGCTAACGAACCTGCGCTTCCTTCCTTGGAGGTAGCTCCACTGGGTATTGAGTCGTGTGGAATCCACTCTCGACTGCGCTGGAGTCTCGCATACCGCTCCTGCGCGTCGTCCGCGAGCGCGGCCGCACAAACCTGACGGCGCACTTCGCACAGGTACGGTTGATCGAAGCTGCTCGGGACTGCCGCTGCCCAACCTGGCCTGTCGGTCTAGAATGCCCCCATGCCGCCGTCACCGTCCGACCGCATTCTGTCCGGGGAGCTCGAGGGGGCGGAGGCTTCGGTCGAGCAGACGCTGCGCCCGCGGCAGTTGACGGAGTATGTCGGGCAGGACCGGATCGTCGAGAACCTGAAGGTGTTCATCCGCGCGGCGCGCGAGCGCGGCGAGCCGCTCGACCACGTGCTGCTCTTCGGCCCGCCCGGACTCGGCAAGACGACCCTGGCGCACATTCTGGCGAAGGAGATGGACGCTCCGCTGCGCACCACCGCCGGGCCGGTGCTCGAGCGCGCCGGCGACCTCGCGGCGCTCCTCACCGCCCTCGAGCACCGGGAGATCCTCTTCGTCGACGAGATCCACCGCCTCGACGCCAAGGTCGAGGAGATCCTCTATCCCGCCCTCGAGGACTTCAAGCTCGATCTCGTCATCGGCCAGGGGCCGGCGGCGCGCATCGTCCAGATCGACCTGCCGCGCTTCACCCTGGTCGGCGCGACCACTCGAGCGGGGCTCATCTCTTCGCCCCTGCGGGCGAGGTTCGGCATCGTCCACCGGCTCGACTTCTACCCCCCCGAGCAGCTGGCGCGGATCGCCAAGCGTTCGGCCGAGCTGCTGGGCATCGCCTCCGACGCCGCCGGCCTCGACGAGCTCGCGCGCCGGAGCCGCGGCACGCCGCGCATCGCCAACCGGCTGCTGCGCCGGGTGCGCGACTTCGCGCAAGTGGACTCGCACAAACCGGGAATCGACCTCGCCATGGCGAAGAAGGCGCTGGCGCTTCTCGAAGTGGACGACTTCGGCTTCGACGAGCTCGACCGCCGGATCCTCTCGGTGCTGATCGAGGTCTACGGCGGCGGCCCGGCGGGGATCCAGGCGATCGCCGCCGCGGTGGGCGAAGACCGCGGCACGATCGAGGATCTCTACGAGCCCTACCTCCTGCAGGAGGGCTTCCTGCAGCGCACCCCGCGCGGCCGCGTCGCCACCCAGCGCGCCTACCAGCACCTCGGCTACCCACCCCCGGCCGCGCCGTATTCGCCGAGCGGCACGCTGTTCGATCCCGAGTAGAGTCCTGCGGCGGGGCTCGCGCCGCCTGCGCGGGCGGGAGTCGCGCCGGGGCCGCACCTTAGAATGCCGGGGTGCGCCGTGCCGTGCTGATCTGGAACCCCCGTGCCGGGCAGCGGCGGGCGCGGCGCGCGTTGCCGGAGGTCCGGCGCATCCTCGAGAGCGGCTTCGAGCTCGCGCTCGAGCCGACCACCGACCCCGAGCACGGCCGCGAGGTCGGTCGCCGGGCGGTCGCCGAGCGGCTCGACGCCCTGTTCGTCCTCGGCGGCGACGGCTCGCTGCGCGTCGCGGCGAGCGTCCTCGCCGGCAGCGGCGTCGCGCTCGGGGCGTTGCCCGGCGGCACGAC
>JBGARM010000553.1:0-1874 GCA_044230215.1 Thermoanaerobaculia bacterium
TTCCAGAAGTACAAAGGCGAGATCTGCGGCGGCATCGAGCTGGTGGTGCGGGAGGCGACGAAGGTCCACGCCTACCGCCTGGGACTCGAGATCCTCCGCGCGCTGAAGAGCGTCGCGCCGAAGCAGTTCCGCTGGCGCGCGGCGCCCTATGAGTTCGTCGCCGACATCCCGGCGATCGACCTGCTCACCGGCAGCGATCACTTCCGCCGCGCCCTCGACGGCGACCCCGCAGCCGACCTCGCAAACTGGCTCGCCAGCTTCGAGGCGGACGAACAGGAATTCCGGCAGGAACGAAAAGAGATCCTCTTGTATCCAGAAGAAAAGAGCTCCAGTAAATGAAAGCTCCCGTCCTGATCTCTGTCGATCGGCCGGCCGAGGAGTTCGCGCCGCTTTTCGCCGCTGCGAAGGCGGCCGGCCTGCGCGTCGGCTGGCTGGCGCTGAACGTTTCGGTCGACCCGCCAGCGCCCCTCCAGGCACCCCCTTTACTGGAAGCTTTTCGCGCCGTGGCCGTCGGCGACGGCCGGTCTGTCGCCATGAAGCCGATGAAGGGAAAGGCCGTTCTCCGAGATCTCCTACGGGAGTACTTTCTCGGCGCGGATGTCGTGCTCGTGGCCGGCTTGGAGCTCTTTCCGCGCCTCGCGGCGCGGGGGGAGGGTCCCTGGAAACTGGAGGAAAGCGCCGCGGCGAGCCGCAGCTACTCGACCGAAGAGCTGCTCGTCCGTTTGCGCAAGCCGGCGCTCCGATGGCAGAAGGACTAGAGGGCCGCGCCATGCCCGAGCAGATCCCCGAAGCCATCCGATATTTCGTCCCCGGCCCGGTCTATGTCCTCGAGGAGGTGCGTGCCGCGATGCTCGCGCCGGTCGTCGGGCACCGGTCGCCGGAGTTCATGCCGGTCTACCGACGCATCACCGAGGCGCTCCAGCCGGTCTTCCGCACCACGCGCGACGTTTACATGGCGACCTCGAGCGCGACCTTCGTCATGGAGGCGGCGCTCACCTCGCTGGTCTCGCGCGACGTTCTCCATCTCACCAACGGCGCGTTCTCCGAGCGCTGGTTCGACATCGGCAAGTCGCTCGGCAAGGGTTCCGACCAGATCAGCGCCCCCTGGGGAGAGATCGTCGACCCGGAGCTCGTGCGGCAGGCCCTGCGCCGCAAGCGCTACGAAGCCGTGACGGTGGCGCACAACGAGACCGCGACCGGCGTCGTCAACCCGCTCGCCGAGATCGCCCGCGCGGTGCGCGAGGAGTCGGACGCGCTGCTGCTCGTCGATGCCGTCTCGTCGCTCGCCGGTGCGCCGGTCGAGACCGACGCCTGGGAGCTCGACCTCGTCTTTGCCGGCTCGCAGAAGGGTCTCGCGACGCCGCCCGGTCTGACCGTCTTCACCTTCTCGCAGCGCGCCGAGGAGAGAGCGGCGACCATCCCGCACCGCGGCTACTACGGCGATCTGCTGCGCTATCGCGACAAGCACCGGGAAGGCGGGCCGATCACGACCGCCGCGGTGTCGATCGCCTGGGCGCTCGACGTGCAGCTCGCGCGGATCGCCCGCGAGGGGATGGAGTCGCGCTGGGCGCGCCACGCCGCGATGCAGCGCCAGACCGACGCCTGGGCGACGGCGCATGGCTTCGCCTTCGCCTCGGCGGCTGCCGGCCGTTCGGCGACCGTGAGCTGCCTGCGTCCGCCGGACGGGGTCGAGGCACGCGCCCTCGTCGCGGCGCTCAAGAAGAGAGGCTTCACGCTCGGTGGCGGCTACGGCCGCTTCAAGGAATCGACCTTTCGTGTCGGGCACATGGGAGAAGTTCAAACAACGGACCTCGCGGCGCTGCTGGCCGCGATCGCAGAGGAGATCGCCTCATTACTCGCATTCTGATTTCCGA
>JBGARM010000554.1:0-1792 GCA_044230215.1 Thermoanaerobaculia bacterium
TGCAACCCTGGGCCGAACGCACCAGCCCCGAAACCCAGCTCGGCGCCATCATCGGCAGCCTCACGAGCCGCGCGCAGACGCTGCGCGAGGCCAGCGTGCTGGCCTTCAACCCGCCGCCGATCCCGGGCCTGGGGGCGACCGGCGGCTTCTCGTTCAAGCTGCAGGACCGCGGCGGGCGCACGCCCTTCGAGCTGGCGCAGGTGGCGCAGGAGTACACCGCCGCCGCCCGCCAGCGCCCCGAGATCGGCAGCGTCTATTCCAAGTTCAACCCGACGACGCCGGCGATCCGGCTCGACATCGACCGCGAGAAGGCCAAGAAGCTCGGCGTGCCGATCAACGAGGTGTCGCTGGCGCTGCAGACCTTCCTGGGCGGCGTCAACGTCAACGACTTCTCGCGCTTCGGCCGCAGCTTCAAGGTCTCGATGCAGGCCGAGCCCGAGTTCCGCTCCGACGTCAAGCTGATGTGCCTGCTGCACGGGCGCAGCAGCAGCGGCGCGATGGTGCCGCTGAACGCGCTGGTGACGCCGGCGCCGACCAGCGAGATCGCGCCGGGCACGAAGATCGCCGACTTGAGCGCCTTCTCGCCGGCGAGACCGTCGGCGAAGCGGGCGACCGCGGCACGGTAGGAGAACAGCGTGACTGCGGCGAGCAGCGCGAAGAGCAGGAGCGAGGCCGGAAGAAGGATCGGCGCCTCGCGCCACAGGCCCCGGGGGCGACTCATAGCAGCGCGAGGTAGGCGCGCGCCAGCGGTTCGCCGGCGAAGAGCGCGACTGCCGCGCCCAGGGCGAGGAAGAGCCCGAAGGGGAGCTTGCCCTGGAGCGCGATGGCGCCGCGGGCGAGGAGCGTGATGCCGACCAGGGAACCGGCGAGCGAGGCGAAAACCAGCGTCACGACGACGCCGTGCACACCGAGGAAGGCGCCGATCATGGCGAGCATCTTGACGTCGCCCAATCCCATCCCTTCGACGCCGCGCAGGAGCTCCCAGAGACCTGCCATGACGAGCAGGATGCCGGCGCCGCAGAGGGCCCCCTGGAGTGCGCCGGGGAGCGAGCCCCAGGCGACGAGTGGCTGCACCGCGAGCCCCAGCACGAGCCCCGGGAGAGTGATCTTGTCGGGCAGCAGAAAGTGCTCGACGTCGATCGCCGCGAGCGCCACCAGCGCGGCACAGAACACCGCCGCCGCGGCCGCGGTCGGCGTGGCGCCGAAGCGCAGCACCGCGCCGGCGAACAGCGCGCCCGAGAGCAGCTCGATCAGCGGATAGCGCACGGAGATCGGCGCCCCGCAGTCGCGGCAGCGGCCGCCGAGCAGCAACCAGCTCACGACCGGCAGGTTGTCGCGGGCGCGGATCGCCGCGCCGCACTTCGGGCAGCGCGAGCGCGGCAGCACGGTCGACTGGCTGTGCGGCAGGCGATGGATGACGACGTTCAGGTAGCTGCCGACGATCAGCCCCACCAGGCCGGCGTAGACGACGAAGAACCAGAGCGGCGGCACAGTGCGCCCGATTGTATGGCTAGACGGCGACCGCGGCGCGCGCCCGGCGCCGCGCCCGCAGCGCGAGTCCGAGCGCGACGAGAATCGTCGTCGCCGAGGTCGCAGCCCCCAGGCTGACCCACGGATCGCGGAAGCGCAGCACGATCTCCCCCTCCCCGGGCGGTACGAGCAGCGCCATGTAGCCCGCGGCGGTCTCGAAGACGGGCAGCTCGAGGTCGCCGCTCGCCGCCTGCCACCGGCTGTCGAAGGTCGCGGCGACGACGAGCAGAGCCGGCCGCGCCGCCGCGTAGGCGACGCGCAC
>JBGARM010000555.1:0-1776 GCA_044230215.1 Thermoanaerobaculia bacterium
GGATCGCGTCCGGCATGTACATCATGTCGAGCCGGGTGTCGGGGCCGAGGAAACAGGTGTAGCGGCCGTGCCGCAGAGCTTCGTAGAAAATGGTCACGGCATAGTCGGTCGTGCCGCCGCCGGGCGGCGCGCTGTGCGAGATCAGGCCGGGGAAGCGCAGGCCGCGGACGTCGACACCGAAGCGCGAGGCGTAGTAGTCGGTCAGCAGCTCGCCGGCGACCTTGGTGACGCCGTACATCGTCGTCGGACGCTGCAGGGTGTCCTGCGGCGTGTGCTGGCGCGGGGTCGAGGGGCCGAACGCCGCGATCGAGCTCGGGAAGAAGACCGCGCAGCGCTCCTGGCGGGCGATCTCGAGCATCTTGTAGAGCCCGCCCATGTTGAGCTCCCAGGCGACGTGAGGTTTCTCCTCGGAGGTGGCGGAAAGCAGCGCCGCCAGGTGATAGATCGTGCCGACGTCGTGCCGGCGGACGAGGTCGTGCGCCTGGCGGGCGTTGGTCGCGTCGAGGACCTCGAAGGGGCCGTCGAGCGCGAGGTCGCCGGGGGGCAGGCGGATATCGGAGGCGATGACGTTCTCGGCGCCCTTCAGCCGGCGCAGCTCGACGACTAGCTCCGAACCGATCTGACCGAGGGCTCCAGTGACGAGGATTTTTCGCATGAGCAGGAAGATCGTACCGGCTTTCAGGCCAGGAAATCGAGCAGCAGGTGGTTGACCCACGCTGTCGCTTCGTGCTGCACCCAGTGGCCGGCGCCGGGGAGGAAGGTGAGCTCGGCCACGCGGCAGCGCGGCACCGAGGCGCTCGCCATCGCGGCGCCGAGGGCGACGTCGTCTTCGCCCCAGAGGAGGCGGACCGGCGGCTCGACCCGGCGATGCGGAGCTTCAGCCGGCGGGCACCAGAGGGCGGCGCGGTACCAGTTCAGCATGGCGGTGAGCGCGCCCGGCTGGCCGGCTGCGCCGGAGTACGTGGCCAGATCCTCCGCCGAAAACGTGCCCGGCAGGCTCGTCCGCTTGAAGATCGCCCGGAAGCCGCGGAAGTCGCCCGCTCGGATCTTGCGCTCGGGCAGGAAGGGCAGCTGGAAGTAGAAGATGTACCGGCTGCGCCGGCGCTGCTGCCGATTGTGCAGCAGGAACTGGCGCATCACCGTCGGGTGCGGAATGTTGAGCAGCGCCAGCCGGGCGATGCGCCCGGGGAAGCGCAGCGCCCCCCACCAGGCGACCGCGCCGCCCCAGTCGTGGGCGACGACGTCGGCGGGCGCGGGTCCCAGGTCGTCGATCAGGCCCCGGAGGTCGTCGGTGAGCGCGTCGAGGCCGTAGGCGCGGATTCCTTTCGGCTTGCCGGAGAGGTTGTAGCCCCGCAGGTCCGGGACGACCACCCGCCGCCCGGCCGCCGCGAGCGCCGGAATCTGCCGCCGCCAGCCCCACCAGAACTCGGGGAAGCCGTGCAGCAGCAGCACGGGCCTGCCGGCCTCCGGGCCAGCTTCGACGACGTGCAGGCGGACTCCCGGAAGGTCGAGGAAACGCTCGCGCAGCTCGAGGTCGGGGTGCTCGGCGGCGAAGCTCGTCAGGGCGGGGTCGAGGAACATGGGGTGTCCTGAACTCTAGCGCCGAGCCGGGGACACAATGGGGGGACACGTTGAATTCCAAGCCGGTGGGCTCGGGGTCCTGTCCGGCCCGTCTCCCATAGGTGCTCGCGCTGAAGAGGCGCGCTCCGCGCCTATGGGAGCCCTCGGTCCGGCCACCCCTCGTCGGTACGGAAGTTAGAGAAGCTCTTTGCCTCG
>JBGARM010000556.1:0-1728 GCA_044230215.1 Thermoanaerobaculia bacterium
GCGGGGGCCGGTGGGGCGGCGGGTTTGCGGTGGGCAGGCACCAGTTTTTCGGCCAGGTAGTCGAAGAAGTCGAGCTTCCACCCGGCGGGCTTGCCGGAGTGGAGAGGCAAGACCGCTGCCAGGACAAGGTCGTGCGGCTTTCTTGGCAGACGGCGGGCGAGGGCCAGGTGGCCTTCGGCGAGGGCGACGATGGGCAGGCCGTCGCCCGGCGCGGTGATCGATTCGAGGGCAACCGGACAGAGCGGCGCGCCGGCGTGCACTGGGCCGGCGATCGCCTCGATGGCCGGCTCGACGTGGTCGCCTGCCGGCGAATAGACCAGCAGCAGCTCCGCCCCCAGCGTCTGGCGGGCGCGTTCCATCAGGTCGGCGGTGGTGGCGCTGCCGAGCTCGAGGCGGGAGGAGGTCTCGATGCGGCGGACGAGCGCCAGGGCGCTGCCGGGGGTGCCGTGGCCGCCGGTTTCGAAGAGCGGGTCGGTGTCGCTCGACGGCGCGGCGTCGGGGCGGCGTCTCCCTTTGGGCGGCGGCAGGATGAGAGTGATGTCGGCGTCGGAGGAGGAGATCTCCTCGAGGCCGACGAACGCCTTGCCGATCTGCAGTGTCTCGCCGGGGACGAGGAGGAGCTCGGCGTGGCGCTGGTCGCCGCGCAGCAGGCCGTTTTTCGAGCCGAGATCCGAGATCCACAGCCCGCCCGGGCGGGCGACGAACTGCGCGTGCCGGCGCGAGATGCCGGGGAAGGGGACGACGAAGTCGTTCTCCTTCGCGGCGCCGAGCGTCGCGATCTCGGAAGGCGGTGAGAAGAAGAGCGCCTGGTTCGCGTAGCGAACGGCGATGCGCAGCATCTGAAAAGGTCTCCGCCCGCGATCTTGGCAGCAGGGCACGATGGGCTGCAATCACCCGATAGGGTGGCTTTCCGCTGAATTCCGGGGAACGAACGAGTGAGAGAAAGCGAACGCGCAGCGGGACTATTTTGTGAGCGCGGCCAGCCGCTCCTCGAGAACCGGCAAGTGGACGCGGTAGTTCGGCTCTTCCGTCGCCTGGAAGCGCGCCTGGCGGAGGGCCGCTTCGAGGCGGGCGCGGGCGGCCTCGCGCTGGCCGAGGCGGGCCGCGAGCTCGCCCTCGAGGCCGTCGAAGAGCGCCTGGTAGCTCGACAGGCCGCTGCGCGCGGCGGCGATGTCGGTCAGCAGCTGCTGCGGCGCCTCGCCGTTCAGCAGGCGGATCTCGAGCAGCCAGTAGAGGTGGAGGTCCTGGTACGGCGGGTGGGGAGGGAAGTCGGCAACGGCGGGCTCTTCGCCGGCGCGCCAGGCGAGGAAGGCGCGCTCGGCGCGGATCTGCTGCGCCGGATAGGCGGCGTCGAAGCGGTCCATCTCGGTCCGTGCTTCGGCGAAGCGGCGCTGCTCGACGAGAATGAACAGGATCCCCTGCAGCACCTCGTACTTGTTGCGGCCGTAGCCGAGCGCGCCGCCCTTGCCGAGCGAGCGGCGGTACCAGTCGAGCGCCGGCGCCAGCGCCCCCGGGTCGAGCCCACCGGCCGCGGGCGGGGCGAGCGGGCAGCGCACGTACACCGACGGCGAGGTCTTGTCCTGATACTCGATCTCGGCCTCGGCGAGCGTCGCTGTGTCCTCGTCGCACGTGGCGCGGATGGCGTCGAGGGTGGCCTCCTCGATCTGCTCGCGGCGCTCGGGATCCAATGGATCCGGGGCGGATCGACGCTCCTCGGCGAGGACAGAG
>JBGARM010000557.1:0-1711 GCA_044230215.1 Thermoanaerobaculia bacterium
GGCTTCCGCTTCTGATCTGACCGGCAGGTGACGGGCTTCAGGGGCTGGAATCCTCACGGGTTCCAGCCCTTTCGTTTTCGCTCCCTGCCGCCCCGCCGATGAACCGGATCCCGCTCTCCGCCAAGGTCTTCTACTCCGTCTGGATGGCGGTCTGGGTGCCGGTCTACTGGCAGCAGAACGGACCGGCGAATTTCCTCTGGCTGTGCGATTTCGCCAACTGGATGGTCTTCCTGGCGATCTGGACGGAGAGCGCGCTGCTCGCCTCGTCGCAGCTCGCCGGAATCTTCCTCATCCAGCTGGTCTGGGCGGTGGATTTCGCCTCGGGCCTCCTCTTCGGGCGCCATCCGGTGGGTGGCACCGAGTACATGTTCGATTCCGCGACCCCACTCTGGCTGCGCGGACTCTCGCTGTTTCACCTGTGGACGGTGCCGCTCCTGGTCTGGCTGGTGCGCCAGATCGGCTACGACCGGCGCGGCTGGCAGGTGCAGACGGCGATCGCCGGCGTGCTCTTCCCGTTGGGCGTCGTCGCCGGGACGCGCGAGCAGAACCTGAACTGGATCTACGCCCCCTTCGGCCTGACACAGACGGCGCTCGAGCCGCTGCTGTTCGCCGTCGTGGCGGTGCCGATCGCGGCGCTGCTCCTCTTCCTTCCGGGAGACTGGATCGCGCGCCGTTTCCTCGTCCGCTGAGCGCCGTGCGCGACGGCTCGCCGGCCGCCATCAGGGGTGATTGAGCAGCGTCCGCCAGACGGTGCCGGCGTCCACCGGGCGGCTGAAGTGAAAGCCCTGGACGAACTCGCAGTCCATCGCCGAAAGCTGCTCGCGCTGGTCGGGCGTCTCGACGCCCTCGGCGACGACCGCCAGGCCCAGCCCGGCCGCGAGGCGCACGATGTTGCGCACCACCTCGCTGCCGTCGGTGCCGCCGCCGCCGTGAGTCATGTTGTGGATGAACGAGCGGTCGATCTTGAGGACGTCGACGTTGAGGCTGGTGAGGTACGAGAGCGACGAATAGCCGGTGCCGAAGTCGTCGATGCAGACGCCGATACCCAGCGCCCGGAGCTCCTTCAGCATGGCGTTCGCCGCCTGCGGATTGTGCACCAGGATGCCCTCGGTCAGCTCGAGCTTCAGTAGCCGTGGCGGCAGACCGGTGCGCTCGAGCAGCGTCACGATGTCGCGCACCAGGTGGAGCTGGGCGAAGAGCTTGGGAGAGAGATTGACGCTCATCGTCAGCTCCGACCAGGCGGGATCGTCCTCGCGCCAGACGCGCAGCTGCCGGCAGGCCTCTTCGAGCACCCACATGCCGAGCGGCACGATGATGCCGGTCTCCTCGGCGGCGCCGATGAATCGCGCCGGTTCGACCAGTCCGCGTTCCGGATGGTGCCAGCGCACCAGTGCCTCGAAACCGGTGATCGTGCCGGTGCGCAGGGTCAGGATGGGCTGGTAGTAGACCTCGAACTCCTGGCGCTCGACGGCGCGCCGGAGGTCGTTCTCGAGTTGGAGCTGCGCCATCACCTCGCTGCGCATCTCGCCGGTGAATACCTGGGAGCGTCCGCGTCCGGCGATCTTGGCGCGATACATCGCGGTGTCGGCGTCGCGCAGGATCTCGTCGGGCGTCGCGCCGCGCCGCAGCAGCGCACCCCGCTTCGCATCGTCGAGAAGCGAACGCGCGTTCTTCTCGAGCTCGACGAGACAGCCCGCGGCGTCTTGCTCAG
>JBGARM010000558.1:0-1688 GCA_044230215.1 Thermoanaerobaculia bacterium
CGATGCGCGTCTCGGCGAGCACTGCGGCGCCGTTCCTGGCGACGATGCGCATCATCGGATAGGCGTTGTGGAGGTGGGCATCGTCGAGCGGAGTGAGCGGAATACCCTCGGCGCTCCACCAGTCCGAGGCGGCGCTCCAGGTCATCGGCTGCGGCGTATTCGCCGCCCCCGGCATGTCGTGGCCGGCGAGCCCCTGGTCGTCGGAGAGCGGGAAGCCGAAGAGATCGCTGATGTGCTCCCAGAAGTTGGTCTTGCCGACCGAGCTGCGGTTGATCGAGCCGGCCGCGTCGGCGACCGCCTCGTAGGTCAGAGTGACGCTGCCGGGCACGGTGACGAGGAGCCCCGACGGATCGATCAGCTGGGCGTGGATCGTGTTGAACGGCGGCAGGATGGCGAACGCCTGGAAGTCGGCGTCCATGCAGTGCATCCCGAGGTCGTTCCAGGCGACGACGCGCCAACCGGATTCGGGAAGCGCGGGAAGGCCGGCAGCGGAGGCTGTCAGGCCGAGCGCGGCGAGCAGCAGGACGGAGGCGACAGGGACCAGCCGCGGGGGGAGAGCGGCCGTTCCGGCCGGCAGGGGAGGGGTGGAACTGCCGTGTCGAAGGGGATTCATGGAACAGCTGTAGCAGCCCTGCGGAGCGGGGAGAAGATCAGAATGGGTAGGGCTTCCCGCCCGTTGGAGTGGGGGAGTTGAAACCGCGGAGCATCCAAGGAAGCGCAGGACCTGTAAGGTCCTCGAGGAGGGATCCGATGCACCTGGCGGAGATCTGGCGCTATCCGGTGAAGTCGATGGCGGGGGAGCGACTGCAGGCGGCTCGTCTCGGGCGCGATGGGGTGGAGGGCGACCGCCGGGTGCAGGTGCGCCTCGGCGACATGGACAGCGAGGCGGGGGAGCGGATCGTCACGGCGCGCAGCCGGCCGCAGCTGCTCGGCCATCGCGCGACGCTCGGGCCGGACGGCGAGCCGCTCGTCGACGGCCGTCCGTGGCGGGCGGCGAGCGTCGCGGCGGACGTCGAGCGCGCCGCCGGGGCCGGGGCCCGGCTCGAGCTGTCGGACGAGGTCCAGCTGCGCTACGACATCCTGCCCCTTCTCGTCGCGACCGACGGCGCGATCGATTCGCTCGGCCTCGACCGCCGGCGCTTCCGCCCGAACCTGCTGATCGGCGGGGTGCAGGGTCTCGCCGAACGCGACTGGCAGGGGCGGCGGCTGCGCATCGGCGAAGTGGTGGTGGCGCTCGCCGACCTGCGCGGCCGTTGCGTGATGACCACCTTCGACCCCGACACCCTGGAGCAGGATCCCAAGGTCCTGCGCACCATCGTGCAGCGCCTCGGGGGCGTCCTCGGCCTCACCGCCGAGGTCGCCCGCGGCGGCGTCGTGCGCGTCGGCGACCCCGTCGAGTTGCTCTGAGGGGGCGGGAATTTTTCGCCCCGCCGCGCGCCTTGTGGAGGCCATACCAGGGAGATCGGCATGGACAAGCGGAAAGTTGGAGTGTTGGGCTCGGCGACGGTCGGGCAGACGCTGGCGGCGGGGTTCATGAAGTTGGGCTTCGAGACCTGCATCGGCACGCGCGAGCCGGCGAAGCTGCGCGACGGTCTTTTCCCGCTGGGCATCACGCTCATTAGCGCGGGCAGCCACACCGAGCCGGGCGGATACACCGGTGCGGGCAAGGAGAACATTCACCAGACCGT
>JBGARM010000559.1:0-1644 GCA_044230215.1 Thermoanaerobaculia bacterium
ACAGAGGCGCGGGCACAGGTCGCACTGCACCCGATCGTCGTCGAGTTTGTGCCAGAAGCGCCCTGGCACGATGCTCGGGTCGTCGGTAACCACGGACCAAGTGTAGTACGATGCGGCCCCATGAGCCATGAACCGAGCTTCTGGGATCAGGTCTGTCGGAACTTCGACAAGGCGGCGTCGTTCACGAAACACCCCAAGGGGTTGTTGGACCAGATCAAGGCCTGCAACTCGGTGTATCGCCTCATGTTCCCGGTCAAGCGGGACGACGGCAGCGTCGAGGTCATCAACGCCTGGCGCGCCGAGCACAGCCACCACAAGCTGCCGACCAAGGGCGGCATCCGTTACGCCCCCGACGTGCACGAGGAAGAGGTGATGGCACTGGCGGCGCTCATGACCTACAAGTGCGCCATCGTCGACGTGCCCTATGGCGGCGCCAAGGGCGGGATCAAGATCGACCCGCGGCAGTACTCGGTCGAGGAACTCGAGCGCATCACGCGACGCTACACGCATGAGCTCATGAAGAAGAACTTCATCGGCCCCGGCATCGACGTGCCGGCGCCCGACTACGGCACCGGCGAACGTGAGATGGCCTGGATCGTCGACACCTACGCGGCGCTGCACCCCGGCGATCTCGACGCCATCGGCTGCGTCACCGGCAAGCCGATCGCCCAGGGCGGCGTGCGCGGACGCACCGCGGCCACCGGTCGCGGCGTGTTCTACGCCATCCGTGAATGCGTGGCCGACGCCGCCGACAACTGCCCGCTGGCGGCCAACCCCGATCAGGCCAACCGCGACCGGGACGCGCTCGGCGACATCTGCGACCCGGACGACGACAACGACGGCGTCACCGACACGCTCATCCCGGCCTTCGGCGGCGTGCTCACCCCCGTGAACGCGGGCGTCATGGATAACTGCCAGTTCACGGTCAACGCCGGGCAGGAGAACAACGACGGCGACGCCCCCGGCGACGCGTGCGACCCCGACGACGACAACGACACGGTCCCGGATCTCCAGTGCTCCGCCGGGACGCTGACGCTCGGGATCAACGGCTACTTCTGCACGAGCGGCGGCCAGATCCAGCCCAAGGACAACTGCCAGTTCACCGTGAACACCACGCAGGAGAACAACGACGGCGACGCGGCCGGCGACCTCTGCGACCCCGACGACGACAACGACACGATCGCCGACTTCGTGTGCTCCGCGGGCGCGCTCCAGCTCGGGATCAACGGGTATTCCTGCACGCTGGGCGGCTCGCTCACGCCGCAGGACAACTGCCACTTCATCCCCAACCAGAGCCAGGTGAACAACGACGGCGACGCCCCCGGCGACCAGTGCGACGCCGACGACGACAACGACACCGTCACGGACACCCTGGTGGTCGACGCGACGGGCAACTTCGCCAAGCCCCTCCAGCCGGCGAACGCCGGCGTGATGGATAACTGCCAGTTCGTCCCGAACGCCGGCCAGGAGAACAACGTGAAGAACGGGGCCGACGACGGCCTCGGCGACGCGTGCGATCCCGACGACGACAACGACAACGTCACTGACACGTACGTGCCGGACCAGACGGGCAACTTCGCCCTTCCGGAGAGCCCCGCCACGCCGAACGTGATGGACAACTGCCAGTACGACGTGAACACGAAC
>JBGARM010000055.1:0-12019 GCA_044230215.1 Thermoanaerobaculia bacterium
CTGGTACCTCCTCACCGAGCGCACCACCATGGCCGAGATGGAGTGGATGCTGGCGCGCGCCGCCGGCGGGGACGGCGACGCCTTCACCGCTCTCGTCGAGCGCCCCCAGGAGCGACTCGTCGGCCTCTGCTCGCGCTGGCTCGGCGACCGCGAGGAGGCGCGCGACGCCGCGCAGGAGGTCTTCCTCAAGGTGTTTCGCCACGCCGACCGGGCGGAGCCGCGTGGGCGATTCTTCACCTGGCTTTATCGCATCGCCATCAACCATTGCCTGAATCAGGTGCGACGCCGCAGAATCGTCCGGTTCTTTTCGTTCCAGGGCCTGGGCGCCGACCGCCGCGCCGGCGGCGGTCCGGAGGAGGCCGCTTTCGATCCGGCGGACGACGGGCCGGATGCCGAGGCGGTGCTGCTGGCGCGCGAGCGCTGGCAACGGACGAGAGAGTCTCTCGAGCGGCTGCCGGAGAGCCAACGCGTCGTGCTCCTGCTGGCGCGATTCGAGGGGCTCTCGGGGCGTGAGATCGCCGAGACGCTGGGGATCACCGAAGGGGCGGTCGAAAGCCGTCTGGTGCGGGCGATGCGCCGGCTGGCGCCGCAGGAAGAGCGCGCCTCCGGGGTTCCAGTCAAGGAAGGGGGAGTCGGATGAATCGCCGGGAGCAGGAGGAAGCGGCTGGGCGCTGGGTGAAATCCGTCCTCGAGCGGGGCGCGGGGGGCGCCGGCGACGCTGCCGGCCCGGAGGGCTGGCAGGCGGCCTGGGCGGCGCTCGAGCTGCCGCCGTCGCCGCTCGTCCCGCCCGGCTTCGCGCGTCGGGTCGGGCGCGCCCGGGAGGCCGAGTTGGCGCGCGCCACAGCGCCGATTCTCGGCGCGCGCTGGATGCGCGCCGCGGCGCTTGCCGCCCTGCTCGCCGGCATCGCGCTCGGCAGCACCCTTTCCTACGGCAGCGGCGGCGATAGCAGCGCCGGCAGTGACGATAGCTGGCAGGCGACTTCGCTGTCGGAGGAGTACCTGTCCGCGCTCTCCAGTCCCGAAACGATCCTGGCGTCACCCTCGCTCGGGGAAGGGTCGACGGGTGTCGGCGTGGAAAGCCCCCAGGCGGGCGAGCCGTGAAGCGGAATCTGCTCTTTCTCGCCCTGCTGCTGTCCGTCGGGATCAACTGCGGCCTGCTCGGCATGGGCATCGCCCGGCATCGGATGTTGTGGATGACGGCGGCCGCGAGAGAGGCGGATTTTCGCCCGCCGGGAGCCGCTGGCTCCGATGCCCGCGACGGCCGCGATGGCGCGCGTCTGGCCGACCGCCTGGAGCTCTCCGGGGAGACTCGCGAGGGCTTCCTCCGTCTGCAGCGCGAGCTCGCCGACCGCGTCCGCGCAGGACGGCGGCAGATCGACGAAGCGCGGCGCGACCTGCGCCAGGAGCTCACTTCGAAGACGCCCGACCGCGCCCGCGTCGAGAACCTGCTGGCCGGCATCGCCCGCGAGCAGGACGCCCTCGACCGCGCGCTGGTGGCGAACGTCTATGCGGCGCGCGAGCTGCTCGACGGGCCGGCGGAGCGCGAGTACCTGCGGTTCGTCGAGCGCTTCGGCGCCGCCGTCGCCGGCCCCCGGCCCCCCGGACCGCCGCCCGAGAGGCGCCCTCTGCTGGGCGGCCGGCGGATGCGTGGTCCGGCCGGGCCCGAGGGTCCGCCGGCCGGCCCCGATGGCCCGGATGGCCCTGACGGACCGGACGGTCCGCCCTAGGGCGTTCCGGACGGCCGTCGTCGGCCGCGTGATAATTTCCCGGCGATGATCCGGGTGATGATTTTCGATGCCGAAGGCAGCGTGCGCTGCGGCGGGGCGGAGCTCGTGCCCGAGGCTCTCGATCCGGCGATCGCCGGCTGGATCGACATGGAGGGCGAGCCCGAGGCGGCCGAGAAGCTGCTGCGCGAGCAGGGCTTCCATCCGCTCGCCATCGAAGACACCTTCACCCTGCAACACCAGCCGCGGGTCGAGGAGTACGGCGATCACCTCTTCGTGATCGTCCGCGGCATCGACTTCAACACCGATCTCGCCACCGGCGAGCTGCAGACGCTGAAACTCGCCGCCTTCCTGCGCCCGAATCTGCTCGTCACCATTCATCGCGCCGGCCTGCGCAGCGTGCAGATGGTGCGAAAACGGGTCGAAGAGAGCGGCCGGGCGATGCACGGCGGGGTCGTCCAGCTGTTGTGGAGCATCTGCGACGAGATGATCGATCTCTACTTCCCGATCGTCGATGAGATCGGCGTGCAGATGGAGGCGCTCGAGCAGGAGGTGCTGAACGACGCCGAGCGCGAGGATCTGCAGACCATCCTCGACATGCGCCGCAAGCTCGGCGTGCTGCGCCGCACGATGCTGCCGCACCGGGCGGTGTTCAGCCATCTGGCGAACTCGCGCGACCCGCTCTTCGACGCCACGGCTTCGCTCAACTTCCGCGACACGCTGGAGAACGTCCTGCGCCTCACGGATGCGGTCGATCAGCAGCGCGACCAGCTCTCGAACGTCAAGGACACCTACCTGTCGGTGATCTCCCAGCGCACCAACGAGATCATGAAGGTGCTGACGCTCTTCTCGGCGATCATGCTGCCGCTCACGTTCATCGCCGGCGTCTACGGGATGAACTTCGAGTACATTCCGGAGCTGTCGAGTCACTACGGCTACTTCGCCGTCCTCGGTGCGATGGTCGTCGTCGCCTCCGGCATGGTGGTCTGGTTCCGCCGCCGCAAGTGGCTGTAAGTCGCTCCCCGGGCAAAAAAAGGCCCCGCGACGCGCGGGGCCTGAAGGAGGGTTGAAGAGGGAGGAGACCGTGGCCCGGTCCCTGCTCTCAGGAACTCATACGCAGCGCCGGGCGCCGCCGTCTAGGGCGGGGGCGGCATCTCAGCCCCGGCGGGCGGGTGCGGCGAAGAAGTCGCGCGCCGCGGCCACCAGGTCGCCGCCCAGAGCGGCCGCCTCCCCCCCGGCGAGCCAGTCGGCGGGCAGCCGGTCGACGTAGGGGCGGTCGAGGAAGCGGCGGTCGAGCAGGGCGATCACGCCGACGTCCTGGGCCGAGCGGATGAGGCGGCCGGCAGCCTGGACGACCCGCGTCATCCCCGGGACGACGAAGGCGAACTCGAAGCCGCGCTCGAAGCGCTCCTCGTAATAGCTCTGCAGGAGGCGGGTTTCGATCGTCGGCACCGGCAGGCAGGGGCCGACGATGGCCACCGCCTTGAGCATCTCGCCGGGGTAGTCGACGCCCTCCGCGAAGACTCCGCCGGCGACCGCGAGCAGCAGGACGTCGCCCAGGAGGGCGTTGCGGAGCGTCTCGAGCAGCGCCTCGCGGTCGCGCTCGCTGTCGGTGCGCTGCTGGACGAAGAGGCGTTTCTTCTTCGCCTGGATCCGCGACGCGACGTCGGAGAGGAACTGGAAGCTCGGGAAGAGAACGAGACAGTTGCCGGGGACGCTGTCGGCGAAGGCGCCCAGGCGGTCGGCGATCGGCTGGCAGTTCTCCGCCCGCTCGCGCCAGAGAGTGGTGACCGACCGGTCGACCACGACCCGGCGGTTGGCGGCCGGGAAGGGGCTCGGCAGGGCGAGGGCGACCGTGCGGCCGCTCTCGAAGCCGAGCAGATCGCGGTAGAACTCCGGCGGTGAGAGCGTCGCCGAGAGTCCGATCACCGAGTGGACCCGCCCGAGCACCTGGCCGAGGAAGGCGCCCGGATCCTTGCAGAACAGACGCAGCTTGCGCTCGTCGCCGCGGCGTTCGCACAGCCGGGTCGACGTATTCGACGGGCCCGCGCCGGCGCCCTCGGCAGCCATGCCGTTGAGGACGCGGAGGAGCTCGAAGTAGAGCGCGACGAAGGCGTCGTCGGCCTGGAAGCTCCGGGTCTCGCGGCGGTGCTCGAGGTAGTCGACGAAGGCGGCGTCGAAATCCGGGCGCAGCCGCCAGAGGCGATCCTCGGGCAGCGCCGCTTCGACCGCGCCCTCGACCTCGCCGAGCTCCTCGAGGGCGGCGTCGGCGGTGGCTTCGACGAGCTGCGCGAGCTCGAGGGAGAGGCGCTCGAGCTCGCGGTGCACGGGTCCGCCGCCGTGGGCGGCGGCCTCGGCCGAACGGCGGGCGCTCGCCGAGGAGAGCTCGGGCGAGAGGTAGCCGCGGCCGCGCTCCACCAGGTTGTGCACTTCGTCGATCACCAGAACGACATTCGACAGGTCGTGGTCGGCGGAGAAGTCGGCCAGGGCGACGTAGGGATCGAAGGCGTAGTTGTAATCGCAGACCACGACCTGGGCCTTGCCGGCCAGGTCGAGGCTGACCTCGAACGGGCAGACCTCGGCCTGGGTGGCGGCGGAAAAGACGAGGTCGGGGTCGAGCACCGCCTGCTCGCGCAGCAGCCGCGGCACGACCCCCGAGGAGGCGAGCTTGGCATAGTAGTCGCGCGCGAACGGGCAGTAATCCTCGTGGCAGATGACTTCGCCGTTGGCGCACATGCGCGACTTGGCGCGCAGACGCAGGGCGTGGAGAGCCGGTCCGGCGTCGACCTGGCGGATGACCTTGAGCGCCATCTCCTGCTGCAGGTTCTTGGCGGTGAGGACGAAGAGGCGCTTGTCGTGGGCGAGGGCATAGCGGATCGCCGGAAAGAGCGCCGCCGCCGTCTTGCCAAGACCGGTCGGCGCCTCGAGCAGGAGGTGCTCGCGGTGCTCGAGGGCATGCTCGACCGCCGCCACGATCTCCTCCTGTCCCGGGCGGAGCTCGGCGTGCGGGAAGCGGATCCCCTGCGCCGCGTCGTGGCGGTCGCCCACCGCCTCGCGCTCGCGCCGGAGCTCGCGCAGCAGCGAGTTCAGGCGCTGGCGGACGGCGAGCTCGAGCGCCTCGTAGTCGGCCTTGAGCGGCTCGCGCTCGACGGAGTCGCTGCCGATGGCGATCAGGATCAACTCGACGCGCACCGGCTGGGCCTCGATCTGCGACAGCATCCAGCCGTAGAGCAGCGCCTGACGCTCGTAGATCTGGCGCGTCATCGGGGCAAGCTGGCCCTCGCGCCGGACCGACTTGATCTCCTCGATGACCAGCGTGCCGTCGGCCTCTTTTCGGATGCCGTCGGCGCGTCCCGTCAGGGTCACCGTCCAGCCGCGGTGGACGAACTCGTGGCGCAGCGCGACCTCCCGGCGGTAGGTCCCGTCGGCGGCCAGGGCCTCCTCCTGGTAGCGGCCGTGGATCGCCTGGCCGAGCCACATGCGCTCGAAGCCGCCGCGGTTGGCGAAGCCGATCGACCGCATGAGCTGGGGTTCGAGGAGGTCGGCGACCGCGAGCTCGATGCGCAGGGCGGTTTCGTCGAAGCGCGGCGCCATCGTGGCAGTCTACGACGCAGGGCGCTTCACCCGGCGCCGGCTCGGGGTAGAGCGCCGAGGCGGCTTGCGCTTGCCGGTCGGAAGGGGGTCGGATACGCTGCGCGGCGATCTCCGGCATCCGCCAGGCAGGCGCACTTCCTCGGGAGGCTTCATGCAGCATCTGGTTCCGATTCTCGGTCTGTTCGTGATGTTGGCCATCGCCTGGGCTCTGTCGTCGAACCGCGGCGCCATCAAGTGGCGCCCGGTGGCGATGGGCACGGCGCTGCAGATCGTTTTCGCCCTGATCATCCTCAAGACCGAGGTCGGCCGGAACGTCTTCGACGTCATCGGCGCCGGCATCACCCGCTTTCTCGATTTCACCGACGCCGGCGCCTCGTTCGTCTTCGGCGAGAAATTCAAGGAGTTCTACTTCGCTTTCAAGGTGTTGCCGACGATCATCTTCTTCTCGAGCTTCATCACGGTGCTCTACTACTTCGGCATCCTGCAAAGAATCGTCAGCGTCTTCGCCAAGGTGATGATGCGGACGATGGGAACGTCGGGCGCCGAGTCGCTCTCGGCCTCGGCCAACATCTTCGTCGGCCAGACCGAGGCGCCGCTGCTCATCAAGCCTTACATCGGGGCGATGACCAAGTCGGAGCTCATGGCGGTGATGACCGGCGGCTTCGCGACGGTCGCGGGGGGGGTCATGGCGGCCTACGTCGGCATGGGGGTCTCGGCCAAACATCTGCTCGCCGCGAGCGTGATGTCGGCGCCGGCCGCCCTGGTGATGGCGAAGCTGATGTTCCCCGAGACCGAGAAGAGCGTGACCGCCGGCAAGGTCGAGATCGAGATCGACCGGCCGTGGGCGAACTCGATCGACGCCGCGGCGTCGGGTGCGGCGGACGGCCTCAAGCTGGCGCTGAACGTCGGCGCGATGCTGATCGCCTTCGTGGGGCTCATCGCATTGATTGATTTTCCGATCATGAAACTCGGCCACCTCGCCGGCTACGACACGTGGAGCCTGCGCGGTGTCTTGGGCTGGATGTTCCAGCCGCTCGCCTGGGTGATGGGCGTACCGTGGGCAGAGGCGCCGCAGGTGGGGACGCTCATCGGCATCAAGACGGCGGTGAACGAGTTCGTCGGTTACGTCGAGATGCAGAAGATGGTTCAGGCCGGCCAGCTTTCGGAGCGCGCCCAGATCATCGCCACTTATGCCCTCTGCGGCTTCTCGAACTTCTCCTCGATCGCCATCCAGATCGGCGGCATCGGCTCGATCGCCCCCGAGCGCAAGGGTGACCTCGCCCGCCTCGGCCTGCGGGCGATGGTGGCGGGCTCGCTCGCCTGCTTCCAGACCGCGACGATCGCCGGGTTCCTGATCTAGCGCGAAGCCGCACTCCCGCGAGCGGGTTCCGTCGCGGCGAGGAACGGCAGCGCCGCGGCGAGAAAGGCCTGCGGGCACTCTTCCATCGGCGTGTGGCCGCAGGCCGGCAGGAGCACGAAGGTCGAGTTCGGCAGCTGGCGCGAGGTCTCCTCGGCGCCCTTGGCCGCGATCAGCCGGTCCTCGGCGCCCCAGACCACCAGGGTCGGCAGGGCCATCTTCGCCAGGTCGATGCGGAACGGCGGCTCCCTGGACGGGCCGACCAGGCCGAAGAAGGCGTCGGTAGCCCCTTCGATACGCAGTCGCTCGGCATACTCCCGCACCAGCGCGGGGGTGACTTTGCCGTCGTCGAAGTAGGCCTCCTTGAGCCCTTTCTCGACCACCCGGTCGGTCAGGGCGAAGGTGTGCGCCGCCATGTGGGCGACCCAGCGCCAGGCGAAGAGCCGGCTGCGGCGCTGGCTGGCGTAGAGCGGCAGCGTATTGTCAATGAGCAGCAGGCGATCGATGCGCTCGGGATGGCGAGAGGTGATGTACAGCGCCAGACCGCCGCCGTAGGAGTGTCCGGCGAGACGGACGCGGTCGAGATGCAGCCGGTCGAGCACGGCGAGGACGAGCCGCTCCTGGCCGGCGAGGGTATAGCTCGCGCGGTCCTTCGGGCGCTCGGTGTAGCCGAAGCCGTTGAGGTCGATCGCCACCACGGCGAACTGCTTCGCGAGCTCCGGCAGCACGGCGGCGTAGGAGATCGTCGATTCGCCGAAGCCGTGCAGCAGGACGAGCGGCGGACCCTCGCCGGCCCGCTCGACCGAGATCCGCTGGCCGTCGATCTCGAGCAGTCGCCCCGCCGGCAGGTCGCGGACCGCCTCGACGTAGGGCTGCATGGTGACGCAGCCCATCGCCGGCAGGAGCAGCGTGAGCAGCAGGGGCGAGAGAGCTCGGAAGCCGGGGCGCATGGGGACCAGTCTACGCGTCTTCGCGCGGCTCGCCGGAGCCCGGTACGGGAGGAGGCGAGCCGGCGGTGGCCTGTCGGATCACGCCCGGGCGGCCGACGCGCTAAGATAGAGGGTCAAGGGCGGCGCGGGTTCGTCCGGATTCTCACGGCTACGGAGGCCTCTATCGGAATGTCGGTGCGTGCGAAATGGGCTCGGTCCGGCCTGGCGACCTCTGCGGTCGCCGGACTCGGGATGATGCTGCTCGCGGCGCTCCCCGCCGCCGCCACGGGGCCGGCCGCGAAGAGCGGCCCGGCAGCCAAGGCCACGGTCCGGCCGGCGCCGACGCTGCAACAGGCCCTGGCGCTCGAGGCCGAGGCGGCGAAGAAGAGCGCGCGCGCACTCGGCATCCACATTGTCGACCTCTCGTCGCACCAGAGCGCTTTCGCGGTCGATGCCGATCGGCCCCGCATCCTGGCGTCGAACACCAAGCTGCTCACCACGGCGGCCGCGCTCGGGACGCTCGGCGCCGACTTCGTCTTCGAGACCCGGGTGATGGCGCGGGGTGCGGTCCAGGACGGCGTCCTCGCCGGGGATCTCGCGATCTTCGGCAGCGGCGACCCGAACCTCTCGGGGCGCTTCCACGACGGCGACCCCTACGCCATCTTCCGCGAATGGGCGGCTGCTCTCAAGGCGCAAGGTATCCGCCGCGTCACCGGCGACCTCTTTCTCGTCAACGGGCTGTTCAATCCGCCGAACATCCACCCCGACTGGCCGCGCGACCAGCTGACCAGCTGGTACGAGGCGCCCGTCGAGGCGCTCTCCTTCAACGACAACTGCGTCCTGGTGCGGGTCTGGCCGGCTTCGCGGGCGGGCCTGCCGGCGCGCGTCGAGACGGTGCCCAAGCTCGCCTACTTCGAGATCCGCAACAGCGCCACGACGACCGGAACCCGCAACGGCAACCGCCTGCTCGTCGGCCGGCTCGGCGACAGCGACACGATCGTCGTCTCGGGCACCATCGGTCTGCGCACCGGCCCCGGCGAAGAGTGGGTTGCGGTGCAGAATCCGACCGCCTACTTCGGCGCCGCTCTCGAGGCCGCGCTGGCGGAGGAAGGCGTCGAGGTCGATGGCGCGGTCGCGCCGGCGCACGGCTCCCCGGGCGGCGACTGGCAGCTGGTGACGACCTACCGCAGCGACCTCGCGCGAACTCTCGAAGTGACCAACAAGCGGAGCCAGAACTTCTATGCCGAGTCGCTGGCCAAGCTCCTCGGCTGGAAGGTTCGCGGCGAAGGCAGCTGGGCCGCCGGCGTCGGCGTCGTCGGCGACTTTCTCGCCAGCCTGGGGATCGCGCCGAGCTCGTTCTCGCTCGTCGACGGTTCGGGCCTCTCGCGCGGCAACCAGATGAGCCCGCGGTCGATGACCGGCCTGCTCGAGCAGATGTACTTCCACGCCTTCGGACGCGACTTCCTGCGCTCGCTGCCTTTTTCCGGCGAGCGCGGTCTCAAGTGGCAGCGTCGGCTGGCGAAGGCCCCCTACGCCGGCAACGTTTTCGCCAAGACCGGGACGATCAACGGCGTCTCGACGCTGTCGGGCTACGCCAAGGCGGTCTCCGGAAGGGTCTACGCCTTTTCCATCTTGTTCAATCAGGTGCGCAGCAACGCCGGCGCCCACGCCGCGCAGGACCGCATCGTCGCCGCCCTGATCGACCGCGGCTAGCGCCGCAGTCCGCTCGGGGAGCGATCGCCGACACAGAAAGCACAGATGACGGACACACGCCAGGCGGACATCCGCAACCTGATGAAGCGCGTCGAGCAGCTGGTGCGCGAGATCCAGACCGAAGACGAGGTCGGGATCACCATCTACAACCTCGCCGATGCGATCATCTCGCGCTTCCGTGACGCCCTGGGACTCTACGGCGGCCGGCTCTACCAGTGGGACGGCGAGTCCTACGAGCTCAAGGCGACCTTTCCCAACGCGCGGCCGGCGGAACGCGAGATCCGCGTGCCCGCGACCTATGCGCCGATCGAGATCGCGCTCGCCGAAGGCGTCGTCTACATGGACTCGAGCGATCCGCGTTTCGATCACCAGTTCGAGGAGCAGATCGGTGTCGACCGTTTCGCGGCGATCGAGGTCGGCGACGAGGAGTTCATCCTGTCGTTCGACGTCGCCCCGGGGGTGCGGCGCGACGACGTGCTCTTCTCGCTCGGCGTGCTGCGCCACGGCATCAACCAGAAGCTGCGCCAGGAGCGGATGCAGGAGGTGTTCGATCAGGCGCGCAAGATCCAGGCCTCGATCCTGCCGCGCCGCACGCCGGTCTACGGCGGCTTCGAGCTCTACGGCCGGATCGAGCCGATGGAGTCGGTGGGCGGCGACTTCTACGACTACATCCCGATCACCGACAAGATCCTGGGGCTGGCGATCGCCGACGTCTCGGGGCACGGGCTGCCGGCGGCCCTCCAGGTGCGCGACATCTACATGGGGCTCAGGATGGGCATGGCGCGCGACTTCAAGATCGTGCGCACGGTCGAGCGCCTCAACCAGATCATCCACAAGTCGACGCTCACCAGCCGCTTCGTGTCGATGTTCTACGGCGAGCTCGAGCCCAACGGCGTCTTCATCTACGTCAACGCCGGCCATCCGCCGCCGTTTCACCTTTCCGCGGGCGGCGAGGTGCGTTACCTCGACGAGGGCGGCGCGGTGCTCGGGCCGCTCGCCGACGCCACCTACGAGCGCGGTTTCGTGCGCCTCCAGCCCGGCGACATGGTGGTGCTCTACACCGACGGCATGATCGAGGCGACGCCGCCCGAGGGCGACGGCGAGGAGTTCGGCATCGAGCGCCTGGTCGAGATCGCCCGCAAGTCCGCCGGCAAGACCTCGAAAGAGATCGGCGAAGCGATGATGAAAGCCGTCGAGACCTACCGCGGCGACGGCGAAGCCCAGGACGACCGCACCGTCGTCGTGGTCACCTATCCGCAGCCGGCTGCAGACTGACCGTCGCGGCGCTCAGAGCTTCGCGACGGGGACGACCTCGATCGTCTGGCGGAGCTTGATCAGCGAGTCGGCGGGATAGATCCCGCTGCGCAGCTGGACGCCGGTGTAGACCTGGGTGCGGGCGCCGACGATCGATCCAGGGTTTAGCACCGAGTTGCAGCCGACGGCGACGCCGTCGCCGAGGATGGCGCCGAGCTTGCGCCTGGCCGTAGCCAGGCGCTCGCCGCCTGGGACCGGAATCTCGATGAGCCTCCCATCGTGGCGGAAGTTGGAGAGGATGACGCCGGCGCCGAGGTTGACGTCGCAGCCGAGGATCGAGTCGCCGACGTAGTTCAGGTGGGCGGCGTGGGCGCCGGGGAAGAGGATGGCGCGTTTCATCTCGACGTTGGCGCCGACGACGCAGCCGTCGCCGATCCAGCAGCCGCCGCGCAGGTAGGCGCCGACGCGGACCTCGACGTCCTCGCCGATCCACACCGGGCCTTCGACGACCGCCCCCGGGGCGATGCGCGACCCCTTGCCGAGGACGATCCGGTCGCCGACGAGATGCGCGCCGGGATGCACGCGGCCGAGAATTTCCGCCGACGGCAGCGCCGCGAGAAGCTCTTCTATCGCCTCGTCGAGCAACGCCCACGGGCGCTCGGCGTCGTAGCTCGCGGCGAAAGCCGCCGGCAGCGTCGCGAACAGTTCGGGCAGCCGGGTCATTTCGTCTGCAGCTTCGCCGCCCGCCCCTGATAGTAGGGGAGGGTCAGCGCCAGGCCGTCGGCGATGCGGGTCTTCGGCGCGGCACCGAGGGCGCGCTCGAGGCGGGAGGCGTCGAGCGAGTTGCGGCGGAGCTCGGCCGAGACCGGCGGCTCGTGGCGCGGGCGGATCGTCGAGGCGAGCTGTCGCGACACCATCTCGTAGAGCGTGTTGACCGAGGTCTCGACGCCGGTGCCGACGTTGTAGATCCCCGGCGTCCAGTTGTCGAGCGCCGCCCGGTGAGCTTTCACCAGGTCGCCGACGAAGACGTAGTCGCGCGTCTGCTCGCCGTCGTCGAAGATCCGCGGCTGCACGCCGGCGAGGAGCTTCTCGGCGAGGATGGCAACGATGCCGGCTTCGCCCTTGGGCTCCTGGCGCGGGCCGTAGATGTTGGCGTAGCGGAAGACGATCGGGTCGAGATCGCCCATGACGCGGAAGGCATCGAGGTAGTGCTCGACCGCGAGCTTGGCGCAGCCGTAAGGCGAAGTCGGGTGGAGCGAGTGCTCTTCGTCGCAGGGGTAGACCTTCTGCTCGCCGTAGACCGTGCCGCCGCTCGAGGCGAAGAGCAGCCGCCGCACGCCGGACTTCTTGCAGGCGGCGATCAGGTCGAGCGTGGCGAGGATGTTGGTGCGCGCGTCGGCGGTCGGATCGGCGATCGAGATGCGCACGTTCACCTGCGCGGCGTGGTG